>JADGAB010000112.1 GCA_015232245.1 Magnetococcales bacterium
CCTGGACCCCACCAGGGGGATAATCCCCCTGGACCCCTATCAGTAAAACGACACATCCCGACATGGTTGCGGTTTAAAAGTGTTTGCAATATTTCTGAAAGGGTTTCATGCGGGGCCGCGAGCGTTTTCTTCCCCGACCACGGTGAAATGGGGTGGTCCCCGGTCTGCTGGCCACAGCCAAAAGCTGGCGGATCGAACACATCATGGGGGTGGATATGAAATTCGGACCGTATCTCAAGAGTAGAGGGGTGGATTGAGCCGACCGTGAATCTGCCGACACGACTTCTGGTGGGCTTGCTGACCGGTCTGGCGCTGCTGCTGACCCCCGGAATCCAGGCCGGAGCGACCGCTCCTGTCGGGGTTCTGTCGTTGCCGCCGCAAATGGCCGGGCTGTCGGCCACGGCGGCTCTGCAGATTCTGGAGGATCCGGAACGCACCCTGAAAATCGAGGATCTCTCCCGTCCCGAGGTGGCGCAACGGTTCCATCCGGCAGGTCGGATCAGCAGTCAGGGGCTCTCCACCTCGGCCTGGTGGCTGAAACTGGTGGTGGTCAATCCGGCTGACCGACCGCTCCGCTGGTTCATTCAGACCTCCAGCGCCACCCTGGATTACCTGGATGTTTTCCATGTGAGTCAGGATCGTCCGGTGGAGACCTGGCAGCTCGGAGACCGCCGTCCTGGCACCAATCAGACGGTTCCCTCCGAAGTTCCCGTTGTCGCCCTGGTCAGTCAGCCCCGGGAGGTCAGCGAGGTCTATCTGCGGCTGGCCTTCGAAGAGGTGGGGTTCGTCGATACCGATCTGCTGCTCTGGACCCCGGAGGCCTTCTCCGGATTCCGGGATCGCCATGGCCTGATGATGGGGATCTATCTGGGTGGTCTGTTTTTCATGGTGTTCTACAATCTGTTCATTTTTTTCTCCACCCGCATGCCGGCCTATCTGTGGTATGTGGCCTATGTGGCCATGTATTCTTTGACCACGGCGTCGATCATGGGGTTGGGACATCGCTATCTTTTTCCGGATTCGGAGTTTCTCACCGAACAGGTGCCGACCGTGGCCATGCAGTTGTCGTTGATCCTCGGCATGCAGTTCAGTCGGGTGTTTCTCGATATGCCCCGGTTTGTCCCGGGATACGATCGGTTCTTTGCGGGCTTGATGTACGCCATCATGCTGACCATCGGCCTGATTCTTGCCGGATTCAAGATGTTTGGCCTTAAATTGTTGTTGTTGAGCTGCGCGCTGATGTTGCCCGGGTTGCCTCTGGTAGGCTTCTGGTTGTGGTTGCGGGGTCAGCAGCAGGCCAGATTTCTCATTCTGGGATGGGGCTTCATGGTGGTGGGGTTTGTCTTCAGTCTGGGGCGCTATTTCGGTTATTTTCCGACCACGATCCTCAGCCTCTGGAGCGGAAGGCTGGGGATCTGGCTGGAGGCGGTTTTTCTCTCTCTGGCCCTGGTGGATCACATCAACATCCTGCGCCGGGATAAGGAGTTGGCCATCCGCCGGGAAAACGAGGCGATGCAGCGGGCCAAAACCGACCTGGAAAGCCGGGTCCAGGAACGGACCCGGGATCTGCAGGAGGCGAAAAAACGGGCGGATGCGGCCAATCAGGCCAAAAGCCTCTTTCTGGCCAACATGAGCCACGAAATCCGTACCCCCATGAACGCCATCCTGGGTTTGTCCCATCTGGTGCTCCATGACAACCCCCTGGATCGGCAGAAGGATCAACTGCATATCATTCAGGGCGCCGCCCGCTCCCTGCTGGGGATTATCGACGACATTCTGGATTTCTCCCGGATCGAGGCCGGGGAGTTGCGCATCGAGCAGGTGTCGTTCTCCCTGCCGGAGTTGCTGGAGGAGATCGTCCGGCTCATGACCCCCCGGGCCGGTGAAAAGGGGTTGACCCTGCGGCTGACGGGCGGTGTGGATCCGGAGGTGATGTGGCTGGGAGATCCGTTGCGGCTGCGTCAGGTGCTGTTGAATCTGGTGGTCAATGCCATCAAGTTCACCCGGGAGGGGTCGGTGACGTTGCTGGCGGAGCGGATGGAGGCGGAGGACCGGACCGTCTGGATCCGTTTTCAGGTCAAGGATACGGGCATCGGCATCGAGCCGACACAATTGGGGCTTTTGTTTCGTCCGTTTCATCAGGCGGACATCTCCCATGCCCGGCAGCACGGCGGGACGGGCCTGGGTCTGGCGATTTGCGCGCGGCTGGTGCAGGCCATGGGGGGAAAGATCGCCGTGGAGAGCGCCGTGGGGGTGGGCAGCACCTTCACGGTGCGGCTGCCCTGGTCTCCGGGGAACGCGGAGGGGCTGGAAGGGGCAGGGGGGAGAAGATCCCGACCAGCGGATCCGGCGGGAGTCTGGATGCCCGACCCGGGGGAGATGGCCCGGATTTACGGGGCCCGGGTGTTGCTGGTGGATGACATTGCCGTGAACCGGGAGATCGCCCGGGCCTTTCTGCAAGGTTACGGTGTCGAGGTCACGGTGGCCGTGGATGGTCTCCAGGCCCTGGAACTGGCCGAAATGCACACTTTCGATCTGGTGTTGATGGATATCCAGATGCCGGGCATGAACGGTCTGGAGGCCACCCGCAGGATGCGTCTGCTGCCTGGACGGGAACGCTGGCCGATTTTGGCCATGACCGCCCATGCCATGCCCGAGGACCGGCAGGCGTGTCTGGAGGCGGGCATGGATGATCATTTGGCCAAGCCTTTGGATCCGGAACGTTTTTTTGCCAAGATCGCGGCGTGGCTGCCGGAGCGGGAGTTGCCGTCGGGCTGGCAGCCCTCCTTTGGACAACCCGGGAGCGGCGATCCGGGCGCTTTCGGGTGCGGAGTGGCGCTGTCGGGTCTGGACCGGGAACAGGCGCTGCGGCTGGTGCATGGCAATGAACGGCTGTTGCGTCTCTCCCTGGACGCCTTTGGCCGGGATTACGTCGGGGCCGCCGGAGAGATCCGCGCGGCATGGAAAGCCGGAGAATCGGCACGGATCAAACCTCTGGTCCACGCCTTGAAGGGATTGGCGGGCAATCTGGGTCTGCCCCGTCTGGCGGGACTGGCCAGAACCCTGGATGACGCGCTCTCCCGGGATCAGGTGCGGGACAGCGATGTGGCCTGTCTGACCGCCGAATTGGAACGGGTGGTGGCGGGCGTGCTCTCCCTGGCCCCTCTGGCTCCCTTGGCCTCTCTGGAGGGGAGCGGGCCGTCGGAAAAGGGTGTGGTGGATCTGGCACGGTTCGACGCCCTGGTTGGCGAGTTGTCGGAAAAACTGGTGGCCGGTGATTTCACCGCGCCGGAACGCCTCTCCGCCCTGGCCGTCTCTTTGGCCGGGGTCGAGTCGGAGTTGTTGGCCCGTCTGGAGGTCCAGGTGACCGCCTTTGCCACGGAGGAGGCCCTGATCACCTTGCGCACCCTGCATGCCGCCCTGCATCGGAAAGGAGAAGCCCCATGAGTGACGTCCCATTGCCCCGCATCCTGATCGTGGACGATGAACAGCACAATCTGCAGGTTCTGGGGAGCGCGCTCAAACATCTGGCGCAGGTGTTCGTGGCCACCTCCGGGGAGCAGGCGTTGCGGAAATTGGCGGATCCGCCCCATCCGGACATGATTCTGTTGGATATCGTCATGCCCCGGATCAACGGTTTCGAGGTGTGCCGACGTCTCAAGGAGCAACCTTTGCTGGCGGAAGTGCCGGTGATTTTCATCACCGCCATGGACTCCGAGGAGGACGAGGCCCGGGGATTTGCCCTGGGCGCGGTGGATTTTATCGCCAAGCCGATCCGACCGGCCATTGTCGCGGCGCGGGTGATGACCCACCTGACCCTGCAGAGTCGCAAACGGGAGCTGATCCACGCCCGCCGGGCGGCGGAAGAGGCCAACAAGGCCAAGAGCGCCTTTCTGGCCACCATGAGTCACGAGATCCGCACCCCATTGAACGGTATTCTGGGCATGGCGGAGTTGCTGTCCGATGTGGAGATGGCCGAGTCGGGACGGGAGTATGTGCAGAGTCTGGTCACTTCGGGCCGGGCGCTGTTGTCCATCATCGACGATGTGCTGGATTACTCCAAGATCGAGGCCGACAAGTTGCGTCTGGAGTCGATTCCCGTGGATCCCCATGCCCTGTTGCAGGATCTGGCGGTTCTCTTCAAGGGATTTGCCGGCAAACGGGCCATCGACTTTCATCCCCGGATCGCCGACAACCTGCCGGACTGGATCCTCGGGGATCCTACCCGGTTGCGGCAGATTCTGGTCAATCTCCTCTCCAATGCGGTGAAGTTCACCCAGAAAGGGAGCGTGACTCTGGCCGCCTCTCCTTTGCACGATCCGGAACTGGGCCGGGTGGTACTCTTCGAGGTGCGGGATACCGGGGTGGGGATCTCCCGGGAGCAGTTCGCCAAGCTGTTTGAGGCCTTCGAGCAGGCCGAGCACTCCACCACCCGACGTTTTGGCGGCACGGGTCTGGGATTGGCCATCACCCGCAAGCTGGTGCAGCTCATGCACGGTCGCATTGATGTGGAGAGCACACCCGGTGTGGGCAGCCGGTTCATGGTGGTGTTGCCCATGGAGATCTGCGATCCCCCCCGGTTGGGCAGCGCGGACGGCTCCCTGGCCGATCCCGGTTTTGTGCGTGGGGCGCGTATTCTGGTGGTGGAGGATGATCCCATCAACCGGGCGGTGCTGCGGGGGATGCTCAAGCGTTTCGATCTGGTTCTGGAGTTTGCCGAAAGTGGCCGTCAGGCCATGGAGATGCTGGAACGCTCCACCTTTGATCTGATCTTCATGGATTGTCAGATGCCGGAGATGGACGGCTTTGCCACCAGTCGGGCCATCCGGCTCCGGGAGGCGGGGCTGGAACGGCATACGCCGATTGTGGCCCTCACCGCCTATGCCATGCAGGAGGACCGGGAACGGTGTCTGGCCGCGGGCATGGATGACTATCTGGCCAAACCGGTCAGCCGACGGGGCATTCAGTCGGCGATGCTGCGCTGGCTGGCCCAGGATGCCCCCATGGCCGCATGGTCGGCCACTGCCCCTTCCCGGACTCCGTTGACGCTGGACCGGGAGCGGTTCAAGTGGTTGCGGGCTGCCATGGAGGGGGATTTTCCGGGGTTGATCGAGCAGTTTCTGCAACTGCTGCCCGGGCGGATCCAGGCGTTGCGTCAGGCGGTCGCGCAGAATCATGCCCGGGACCTGGCGCGGGCGGCCCATGTGCTGCACGGAGGCGGCGCCCAGTTGGGGGCGCAGGCGCTGGTCGATCTGGCCCGGAGAGTGGAGGGGCTCGCCGAGGCGGGTCATGCCCGGGAGGCGCAATCCTGGCTTATGCCTCTGGAAGAGGAGGCCGGACGTCTGGAGGAGGCCATTGTGGCGGAACAGCGTCTGGACGGGTTCCGCCGCGACCTGGGGCAGGAGAACTTTTCGCAGTTTCTCCGCATGGCCCGTGGCTCACTGGAGGGGCTGCTGGAGCGTCTGCTGGCGGATGGGACGCGGCAATCCCCCGGGCGCATGGTCGATGCCGCCCAGGAGTTGCGGGGCATGGCCGGCAGTTACGGACTGGCGGAGGTGGAGCGTCTGGCCGGAACGTTGGAGAAGCGTCTGACCGCTCAGCCGGGTCTCTCCGCCGGGGAGATGTTGCTGGAGCTGACCGCCGCCACCCGCCGGGCCGTGGGGCTGCTGGAAGAGCATGGGGCGGGGTAGGGGGGGCGATCGTCAGTTCCTCGCCATGCAAGGGGGTTGGTCAGCCCTTTTCGTCGTGATAGTAGGATTCGGCCAGTTTGTGGACTTCGGGAGTATCCATGAAGGGGGCATACTTTTTGTCCTCGCCAAGGATATGTTCGACCAGCCATTGATTCATGAAGATCACCACCTCATCCACCACCGCTCCCCGGCTCTCCTCGTCCCGGGCCTTGTTGAAACGGGACCGGTATTCGCACAGATTCTCCCGGATCTTGTCGTGCAATCCCTCGTGTTCATCAAGAGTTGCATATCCGGCCTTGCGCATCAGTCGCTCCTCGAAGCGAAAGTGACTGATCACATACCCGCGAAGCTGCACAAAGATCCGATCTAGGGTCGATTCGGTCTCTCCGTTGTGGATCGAGTCCATCAAAAGCCCGAAGAGTTGAAACAGACGTTGATGTTGATCATCGATCGGGCCTACGCCTACGCTGTATTCCGGTTTCCACATGGCTGTTGTCACCTTGAGAATTGAGATTGATCCGCTCCGGCTTTTCCTTGAATCTTCTTGATAATCGTGAAAGAGTGTCATGGCAAGAGAAAAATTTCGAAATCGATAAATGATTTCGATATAAGTAGCAATAAGAATTTTTTATGATTAAATATTGGAACTTTTTTGCTGCGCGCACACTCTATTTAAAAATATACCCTGGACCTTCCTGATTCGGTAAGATAATAATCAATATAATCTTTACCTTCGGTTTTCAACAATCCTGCCCGGAGCGACCTGATGAGCGATTCACAACAGTCCAAACCAGATCCCTTGCAACTCAATCCCACCCCCATGCTGGATGACCTGGAAAATGGTCCCTGGCCGAGCTTTATCAAAGGATTCAAGGAAACCGCCCAACGGACGGGCAAAACCATGGTGCGCGGCGTCCTCGATCAGCTCAATTACTCCTATGAAACCCGCATGGGTTACTGGAAGGGGGGGGTGGTGGGCGTGCATGGTTACGGGGCCGGGATCATCAGTCGCTACAGCATGATCAGCGACAAATTTCCCGAAGCCACCGAGTTTCACACCATGCGGGTGCAACCCGCTCCCGGTCTGCATTACAGCACCAAGGCGCTGCGGGAGGTGTGCGACATCTGGGAAAAATATGGTTCCGGCCTGCTCTCCATGCATGGCCAGACCGGCAACCTCCAGCTCCAGGGCATCAAGGCGGAAAGCGTCCAGGCCTGCTTCGATGAACTCAACCAGGCGGGCTGGGATCTCGGTGGCGCCGGAGCCACGGTCCGGACCGGACTCTCCTGCATCGGCCCGGCCCGTTGTGAACAGGCCTGCTACGACACCCTCCACGTCCATGGCAAGGTCCTCTCCTACTACTCCGATCTCACCCACCGTCCCCAACTCCCCTACAAAGCCAAATTCAAATTCTCCGGTTGCCCCAACGACTGCACCAACAGCATCCAGCGCAGCGACTACGCGGTGATCGGTACCTGGCGGGATGAGATCAAGATCAATGCCGAGGAGGTGGAGAATTTCATCGCCGCCAAGGGATTGGAATATCTGGTCAACAATGTGGTCAGCCGTTGTCCCACCAAGGCCATCACCCTGCAGGGCGGCAAAATGGTCATCGACAATCGGGACTGCGTGCGCTGCATGCACTGCCTGAACGTCATGCCCAAGGCCCTCTCTCCGGGAGATGACCGGGGCATCACCCTTCTGGTCGGCGGCAAGGGCCACCTGAAGGTGGGCAACATGCTGGGATCGGTCATGGTCCCCTTCATGAAAATGACAACGGATGAGGATGTGGATGCCTTCATCGATCTGGTGGATCGCATGATCGACTACTGGTCGGAAAACGGCCTGGATCACGAACGGGTCGGCGAGTGCATCGAACGGGTGGGCATTCAACAGTTTCTGGATGCCGTGGGCCTGGAGGCCACCGTGGAGATGGTCGCCCATCCCCGGGACAATCCGTACTTCAAGGCTGGCGACTATACCGTCGAGTCGGAAAAAGACGCGGCCTGATCGTTTCCATCCTCCGATATCATTGCAACCTTGCAGGAGAAGCTTTCCATGGCAACCGAACGTATCTGGAAGACCATCGAAAATGGTCCCCATGCCCTTGACCCGTTTCTGCATCCGGTCAGCATCAAGAATTATGGCCAGTGGCAATATCACGAACGCCCCCGGCCCGGTGTTCTCAAACATGTGGCCAAGAGCGGTGATGTGCTCTACACCGTGCGCGCCGCCACCCATCGGCAGGTGACGGTGGATATCATCCGCCGTCTGTGCGATCTGGCGGACCGTTACGCGGAGGGTCATCTGCGCTGGACCGTGCGCAACAATGTGGAGT
Organism: Magnetococcales bacterium; assembly: GCA_015232245.1. Classification (GTDB taxonomy): domain Bacteria; phylum Pseudomonadota; class Magnetococcia; order Magnetococcales; family Magnetaquicoccaceae; genus Magnetaquiglobus. Next base: position 8,030 of record JADGAB010000112.1, read on the forward strand.
TCATGACCTCCGAAGCCGCCAATGTCGATCCCCTGATCGCCGCCCTGGAGGCCGCCGGTCATCCGGTGGGCGGCACCGGACCCTCGGTGAGCGCCATCGCCCATACCCAGGGGTGGCTCCATTGCGACATTCCGGCAGTGGATGCCTCGGGTGTGGCCAAAAGCATCATGGATGCCCTGTTCCACGATTTCGCCCACGAGGAGATGCCCAACCGGGTGCGCCTCACCACCTCCTGCTGCGAGATCAACTGCGGTGGACAGGCCGATATCGCCGTGGTGGTGCAGCATACCCGTCCCCCCCGCATCAATCACGAAATTCTGGCCAATGTCTGCGAAATGCCCAGTACCGTCTCCCGTTGCCCCGTGGCCGCCATTCGGCCCACCACGGTCAACGGCAAACCCTCCCTCATGGTGGTCGAGGAGAAGTGCATCTATTGCGGCGCCTGCTTCGGCGCCTGCCCGGCCATGGAGATCAACCATCCGGATCACTCCAGACTGGCCATCTGGGTGGGTGGCAAAAACTCCAATGCCCGCTCCAAACCCGCCAACATGAAACTGGTCGCCCATGGACTCCCCAACAATCCTCCACGCTGGCCGGAAGTGAGTGAACTGCTCAAACGGATCCTGGCAGCCTACAAGGCCGGTGGCCGGGACTGGGAACGGCTCGGCGAGTGGATCGATCGCATCGGCTGGAAACGGTTTTTCCAGGAGACCGGTCTCCCCTTCGACAAGTTCATGATCGACAATTATCGGCATGCGCGTGTCTCCTTCAACCAGTCCGCCCACATCCGGTTCTGACCAAGAGGCGCTCATGATCGCGACCAATCCCATCTACCAATCCGCCAAGGAGTGGGTCTACGCCCCATGCTCGATCGAGGAGGGACTCGACCGGGTGGTGGCCTACGGGGACCGCAGCGGCAAATGTCCCACCTATGTGGAACGGGTGCCCCCCTGTTCCAACGCCTGCCCGGCAGGAGAGGATATCCGGGGCTATCACAATTTGATCCGGGGCATCTGGAAGGATGGACCCGATCCCTGGGAAGCCGCCTTCCGGCGTCTTGCCCAAACCAATCCCTTTCCCGCGGTCATGGGTCGGGTCTGTCCGGCGCCTTGTCAAGGCTCCTGCAACCGGCAGCAGCGGGATGAGACCATCCACATCAACGCGGTGGAACAGGCCATCGGCGAATATGCCATCGAGAAAAAGCTCGCCTTTCCCAAGCCTCGGAACCGGACCGGCAAACGGGTGGCGGTGGTGGGTTCGGGGCCGGGGGGGTTCTCCTGCGCCTATCAGATGGCCAGACGGGGGCACGATGTGGTGATGTTCGAGGCCAGCGACAAACCCGGCGGCATGATGCGCTACGGCATCATGGGCTATCGCATCGATCGGGGAGTCCTGGAAGCCGAATGTCAGCGCATCCTTGATCTGGGGGTGGAACTGCGCTGCGGAGTGCGGGTCGGAGTGGATGTCACCCTGGACCAGCTTCGCCAGGAGTTCGACGCGGTGTTCGTGGCGGTGGGAGCCCAGCAGGGACGGGGTTTGCCGATTCCCGGCGCCCAGGGTCCGAACGTCACCAATGCCATCGACTTCTTGCGCCGCTTCGAGCAGGAAGGGCATGCCA
>JADGAB010000113.1 GCA_015232245.1 Magnetococcales bacterium
GCGCCCAGCAGGCCGCGAAGCGGCGCCTTTTCAGCCGTGCGTCCCGCATTGCCGCCGGGTCTGAAATTCAACATCCCGAAATGGGCGCGGTCTAAAATCAAAATCCTTGGAGATCTCTTCCTCATCCCCTCGTTTTTTTCAACGGTTTTTCATTCAGGAATGCCCGACTGACTCCCCATGTCTTTTCTTCTGATCGGTTCCATGCTGTGTGGATTGGCATCCGGAGTGATTGCCGGCATGTTCGGGGTGGGCGGGGGCATCATCATCGTTCCGGTGCTGCTGTTTCTGTTTTTTCTGGATGGGATCAATCCGGTCATCGCCATGCAACTGGCGGTGGGAACCTCGCTGGCCACCATTGTGGTCACCAACATGCTTTCCACCTGGGGTCACAACGCCCGGGGCGCGGTCCGTTGGTCTCTGGCCCGACAGTATGTCCCGGGCACCCTCCTGGGGGCCTGGCTGGGCTCCCGGCTTGCCGCAGCCATGTCCGGAAAGTCCCTGATCATGCTGTTCGGGCTGTTCGAAATCTTCGTGGGCTGGAAAATGCTGCGTGCCCGGGAGATGAACAGCGCTCCGGTTGCCCACCCCTGGGCCAGGTTCGCTCCGTGGGTGGGGGTGGCCATCGGGAGCATCAGCAGTCTGTTCGGCATCGGCGGCGGCACCCTCTCCGTGCCGGCCTTGACCCTGCTTTCCGGATTGCCCATGCAACAGGCGGTGGGTACCTCATCGGCCATCGGCATCCCGCTGGCTTTGGCCGGCACTCTGGGGTTTGTGCAGGCTGGCTGGAACAATCCGGATCTCCCCTCCGGCGCTGTCGGCTTTCTGGCGCCTGTCGCCTTTCTGGGCATCGTGGTCGGTTCTCTTTTCACCACACCTCTCGGGGTTCGTCTGGCCCACGCCATGGATCCGGTACGCTTGAAAAAAGGGTTTGGAATCTTTCTGATCGTCGTGGGGGCCAAGCTGTTGTGGCGTTGATACGTTCCATGGCGCTGCGGCGATCATGCCGTCCAAACTGTCGATTCGTGAACCCCGGACACCAGCCATGGCTGCTGGCCTCGCTGATCATGTCTGGACGGTTTATGAATGGATTTCATTTCCAGCCCGACCGGCCAGGTTGACGTAAGACACCACCTGTTGCAACAACTCAACGTGGTTTGTTCCACAGTCAAACCGTCAGCGTATCCCCCTCGGCAGGCGCCAGACACCGGGTGACGGAGCCCAATTTCTCCAGGTGTTGACGGGCCTCGGCCAGTTTGTCGTCGATCCCATCGTCGGTCTGATCCGGATCGTGATGGTGCAGACACAAGGTCTTCACCCCGGCCCGATGGGCCAGATCCGCGGCCTGACGAGCGCTGGAGTGCCCCCAGCCACGCTTGAGGTCATATTCGGCGCTGGTGTAAGTGGCATCCATGATCAACACCTCCACCTCCGCCACAAAACGAAGCAGATTCTGTTCGCAGGCCGGATTGTATCCGGGTTGGTCCGCCTCGGGCAGCTCCTGATCGGTGATGTAGGCCACCTTGCGTCCCCCGTACTCCACCCGATACCCAAGACATCTGCCCGAATGGTTGAGCAGCATGGTGAAAACCTTGGCCCCATGACCCACCTCCCAGGGAGTTCCGTCCAGATCCCTGAAGTAGACCCTTGAACTGAATTCCTTGATTTTTATCGGAAAATAAACACCGTCCATCTGGTCGGAGATCATCATGCGGGTGGTGATATCGTTTTGGGCCGCGCAGCAGATTTCGAATTCGTTCCCCTTGATGTAGAGCGGCACGAAAAAGGGCAGACCGTTGATGTGATCCCAGTGGGGATGGGAGAGCAGCAATTTGGCATGCAAGGGAAACTTCCGCGCCGCCAGCAGATGATCGGAAAGATTGCGGATGCCGCTGCCCGCGTCGAAGATGAAAAACGGTCCCTTGGACAGATGCAGGGAGATGCAGTTGGTGTTGCCGCCGTACCGCAGAGTGTGCGGGCCGGGTACCGGCAAGGTGCCCCGCACCCCCCAGAAGCGCAACTGCATGGCATCCTCGAACACCCGTTCCAACCCGTCCAGCAGGGTGCGGGGGTCGATGGGCTTGACAAAACAGGCGTCGGCCCCGAACTGGATCGCCCGCTGCCGGTCGAACTCGTAGGGCTTGGCCGTGACCATCACCACCTTGATGCCGTCGTACTCCCCCTGGGCGCGGATCGCGCGGCAGAGCTGCAGACCGTCGAGGCCGGGCATCATGATGTCGAGCAGCACCAGATCGAAACGCTCCCGGGCCAATCGGGGCATGACCTGCATGCTCACCGCCTCCTCCTCGACCCGGTACCCCGCCTGCTCCAGAATGGCGCGGATGATCAGCCGTGCGCCGGGGTCGTCATCCACGGTCAGGGCGGTCCGTCCTGCGGAAGACATGGATCAGCTTTCCCCAGGATTGAGCACCAGAGCCATCTCTCGTTCCGCCGCTTCCGCAGAGGCGTGGCGACCGCACTGACGATAGAGCCGGATGGCCTCCTGATAGGAATCCTCCGGAGAGACTCCTTCCTGAATGGCGATTTTGGCCTCCAGCAGGGCGCACTGGGCCTGATCCGGCAGATCCTCCCGGGCCAGGGCGATCTGTCTGGCCTCCTCCATGTGTTTGCGGGCCTTGGGCGTGGATCCCAGTCCCATATGCAGTTCACACAGGGTCCAAAGATTGGAGATCACCTTGCGGGTCAGATTGAGCTGACGATGAATCCGCAATGCCTCCTTGAGGGCCTTTTCCGCTTCGCTGAGACGATTGAGCCGACTCAGACAGACCCCCTTGCGCATCAGGGCGGTGCCGGCTCCGAAGGGATTCTCGATCCGCTGCATGATCTCCTGGGAGAGTTCGAAGAATTTCAGGGCGTTTTCCAGCTCGCCGGTCTTTTCGTGCAAAAAGCCCATGGAGAGATAGAGATTGGCGGTCTGACGCTTGTCGCCGAGTTCGATGAAGATTTTCAGGCTCTTTTCGTTGAAGGCCAGGGCCTGGGGCAGATCCCCCTGATGCTCCAGGATCACGCCGAGATTGTTGCACACCAAAGCGATCTCCTCTTTGGCATGATGATTCTCGAAGATCTGCAAGGCGCGTCTGGCCCGGGATGCGGCCTCGTCCCTCTGTGCCATGCGGTTCAAGATCCAGCTTTCGTTCATCAGAAGCAGACCCAGCTCCACCGAATCCGGGAAGGCGGTCATCTCCGCGTGGGCTTCGGTGTAGACAGCCATGGCCTGCGTGTAGTTTTCCAGCTTCTCGTGCAGTCGGCCAATGCGGCGCAGATGATCGATGCGGACCAGCGGATCGGTGATGGCGGCCATGATCTTGCGTCGGGTCTCGATGGCGGCGGGAAATTCGCCGGAGAGCTCCTGCACCTCAGAGAGGGCCACCAGGGTTTTCATCAAGGGAATCGGCGGGCTGACCAGGGTTTTGCCCAGTTCGGCGGCCTTTTCCAGCGCGGCCAGAGCCGCGCTGTTGGCGTCGTTGGCCTTGGCCTTCAGGCCGCTTTTGACCAGATAAAGGTAGGCCCGCTCGTGGTTGTCGGCCCGCTGGAAATGCTGGGCCAGAATCTCGAAGTGGTCGTCCAGACGGGAGGCGTAGAGGCTTTCGATCTCCGCGGCCACGGAGGCGTGCAGTTCGCGGCGCTTCTTGTGGAGCAGGGTGGAGTAGATCGCCTCCTGGATCATGATGTTGCGGAAGCTGTATTCGATCTCCGGGAAGGATTTGGACTCGAAGAGCAGTCCCATCTCCACCAGTCTGGTCAGTCGGGACTCCAGTTCGGAGTTGGAGAAAAGACGCGCCAGAAGCGCCATGCGGAAGACCTGGCCGATCACCGCGGCGGTGAGCAGCACCTCCTTGAGATCCGCGGGCAGCTTGTCGATGCGGGCGATGAACATCCCCTGGATCGAGGAGGGAATGGTCACCTCGTCGAGGTTCTTGATCACCTTGGGGGGTTCCCCGGGGGAAAGCTCCACGATGCCGTCATCCATCAGATTGCGGACGATCTCCTCGATGAACATCGGATTGCCGTCGCCCCGGTTGCGGATCAGATGGAGCACGGCCTCGGGCACCTCCTCGGAGTTGAGAAGCTTGCGGGTCAACTCGTCGCACTCCATCGGGGTGAGCTGCTTGAAATGGATCTCGATGGCCAGATCATCCAGCTCCTTGTCGGCGATGAGGGGGAGCTTGGCCGAGGGGTGGTCCGTCACCGGACGCATGAGCAGCAGAAACAGGATCGGCGCCTGTTTGATGCTGTTGAACAGAGAGGCGATCAGTTCCACGGAGGTGGCGTCCGCCAGATGGAGGTCTTCCAGGGTCAGGATCAGGGGTTTGCGGGCCGCCAGGGTCTGCAGAAACCACGCGATGGCGCGGAAGATGCCCATTTTGATCTCCTGGGCGCTCATCTTATCCATGGGCACATCGAATTCGTCGCCGAGTTTCAGACCCATGGCCGCGCCGATGAAGACCATGGAGCGGCGCACCTCATCGCTGAGGGTGTTCTCCTTGAGTCCCAGCAACAGGGGCAGATTGGTGGCCAGTTTGGTGGCCATGGACTCTTCCAGATCCTCGGAGTCGATGTTGAACAGATGGCGGAACAGCTCGATGAAGACCGCGTAGCTGGTATCCCGGTTGAAGGAGCGGCAGATCCCTTCCAGCACCTGGATCCGTTCTCCCTTGAGGAACTGTTTCTTGATCTCCTGGTGGATGCGGCTTTTTCCCACCCCGGCTGGGGAGATGAGGAAGGCGACCATGCCTTGACCGCCGGCATGGCGATCCATGCAGGCCCGGAGGGTCTCCATTTCCCGTCCCCGACCGATGAGGGGGGTGGAGGGGAGGGCGGGATCGTTGGTCTGTTCCTGGGAGCTTTTCGGACGGATCACCTCGTAGACGGCCACCGGATCCTTTTTGCCTTTGACCTTGATGGGATCGTGGCGGATGAATTCAAACAGATGCCGGGTGAGGTTGTAGGTGTAGCCGGAGACGAAGGTTTGACCGTTCTTGGCCAGGGATTCCAGACGGGCCGCCAGATTGACGGTATCCCCCATGACCGTGTATTCCATTTTTTTGTCCGAGCCCACCCCTCCGGCGATCACCATGCCGGAGTTGATCCCGGTATGCAGGGTCAGGGGGTTTTCGACGCGTCCCTGGAGACGGGTGTTGTACTCTTCCATCTCCTTTTGCATGTCCAGGGCGGCCCGCAGGGCCAGTTCCGGATCGTTTTCGTGGGTGAACGGGGCGCCGAACAGCGCCATGATGCAGTCCCCGATGAATTTGTCCACATATCCTTCGTAGCGGTGCACGATGTCGGCGAGCATTTTCATGCAGCCGTTCATGATGTTGGTGACCTCTTCCGGATCCATTTTTTCGCTCATGGCGGTGAAGCCGGAGATGTCGGCGAACAGCACCGTGACATTCTTGCGTTCCGACTCCAGGGGTGCCTGAGTGGCGGGTCCCGCCGAAAATCCGGCGTTGGCGTTTTGCGGCAGGCCGGCATGGGAGGCCAGGGAGGTGCCTGGCAGGCGAAACCCGCACTCGCCGCAATAGATGTCTTCCCCGGCGCGGGGGGCGCGACACTGGGGACAGACGGCGAGCAAAGGCGACCCGCAACGGGTGCAATAGCGGACACCTTGACGGTTGTCCAGATGGCATTGGGAGCAGTTCACCGTACGTATTCCTGTAGGCTCTGATTTGAAGTGAAACGAAGGGGATGCCAAGATTCTGACCGTCGATATTCAAGCAAACACGCTTTAATCCGAATCATACCATGTGACAGATGGCAAAGGGAACCTTGTTCTTGAATGTTTCCCCCTGCCAGGAGTATTAAACCGCAACCATTTTGGGATGCGTGGTTCCACGTGACAGGGGTCCAGGGGGATATCCCCCTGGCGGGATCCAGGAATGAGGCCCTTGGGACTTTGCTTTTGACTTTGGCGTGCTTTTCAAAAGGGAATTGCGAAGCAATTCCCGCGCGCCCAGCAGGCCGCGAAGCGGCGCCTTTCCAGCCGTGCGTCCCGCATTGCCGCCGGGTCTGAAAATCAACATCCCGAAATGGTTGCGGTTTAACGGCCATTTTTGGGAATCACCGCCTCATTTCTCGGGATTGCTTGTCATTCGTGTTATCTGTGGGTATGATGCGCTCCGCATGGCACGGATGTTGATTCATGGACCTCCGGATCAACGATCTGTGACTTTTTTTGTCTGCTCCCTCGGTTTCCTTTTCTTCCCACCGGATGTGATCACCAATTCCCTATGCCCACCCTGATGACGTTTGCACGCCGCATGGCGTTGTTGTGGATTCTGATTGGCGCGTTTCAGCCCGTGTCCGTGTTCGGGGGCGAAGGAGAGGCGGCGGTCAAGCCGGCGGTCAAGTATGACACCTCCCAGTTCACCCCGAAGTTTCTCTATCCCGGGGGAGAGGTGGTCATCTCCGTGGAGTGGCTCACCCAGCCCGAAGAGCGGGTCATGGCCCTCACCTTTGACGACGGTCCGGACGAACGGGATCTGGAATTGACAGAATTCCTTAAAAAACAGGATATTCCCGCCACCTTTTTCTATATCGGCTCCAAGGTGAAGCTCTTTCCGGAGGTGGTCAAGAAAGTCCACGCGGACCATTTCGAGATCGGCTACCACTCCTATCGTCATCAGCGGTTGCGCTGGTTGAGCCATGCCAATCTGGCCGAGGATTTCCGTCAGGGCAAGGAGGCGTTGACCAGCCTGGGGGTTTCCACGGTCCTGTTCCGCCCCCCCTATGGGGACTTCACCGAACAGATGGTGCGCACCGCCAAGGATCAGGGGATGGAGACGGTCCTGTGGACCATCGACTCCCGGGATTGGACCGGTCTCTCCGCCGAAACCATGGCCAAAAATGTGACACGTCAGTTTCATCCCGGTGCGGTGTTGCTGTTTCACAGTCAGCATCCGGTGACCATGCGCGCTCTGCCGGCGATTCTGGCCGCGGCCCGGAAGGAGAACTATCGTTTCGTCTCTCTGGGGGATTGGCGTCGGGTGGTGTTGGGGGCCAACTGTCGCATGGCCGGTCAGGGGTGTTCCGGCGCCCAGACCGTGGCCTCGACGACGCCGACCCAGACTCACGCCAAGAACAAAAAGCCTCCGGCGACCGTCAAACCTGCCGCTTCCGCGCCTGTCAAAGAGGAGACCCTTCCGGTCCGGGAGACCCCTCCGGAGGAGGTGCAGGCAGACGAGTCTGAACCTTCGGATGTGGTGGTCCATGAGGAAGGGGGAGGCGTTCCGGTGCTCTCCCGGGTGGTGGAGCCGGTGATCACACCGATCTCCGTGGTGACGGAATAAAGGATGCGGTTTGGAACGGTTCGGCGCAGGCTGCCCAACCTTTGAAGTTGACCGCTCAGGCTCAATCCGAGGGAAGCCGATGCCTCGCGCCATCGATTGCAACGGTCGGCATGGTCATTCCCGATCCAGCAGATTGCCTTCGATGATCGTACCGTCGGTGATCTTGAACAGCCAGGCATAGCCGACCCGCCAACGGACTCCCTGATTGGTCAACAGAGAGGCGGTTTTTGGGTTGAGTTGTTGAATGACGCCATAGATCTCCCGGTTCTCCCGATCCAGAAAGCCGACACTCTCCCCCACCCGCAGATGATTGCGGGTCAGAGGGGTGCGCGCGGATGCGGTTTTCAGGTCAACCCCGACTCCCGCCAGATTGACCGCATACAAAGGGATGCGCCAGCGTTTGCCCGTCTCCTTGTCGGTGACATGCAACTGGGTGCGTTGCACCGCATCGATGGTGGCGGCCACCAGACGGTTCTCCCGGTTGCTCAAATAGGTGATCTCCTGGCCGGGACGCATCTGTTGACGCAGTTGCTGGATCCGTTCCGGCTGTTCCAGCATGCCGTCGATGCCGAGCTGCAAACGGTAGAGATCAAAGGGTGTGGCGTGTTGCAAAGCGTCCAGAATGGCTGAATAGTCCATGGCAAACGACCTTTTTGGCGCATTGGGAGAGGATGCCTGAAATGCGGGTCATTCTAAACCGTACCTGCTCCGAAAGGCAAACTCTTGAAAAGAGGCAGAGGTCTGGGGAACTTCCCTTCCAGGGGGACAATCCCCCCGGACACCCGGTCAGTCCAACAACGCATCCCGAAATGGGTGGAAATCGCCTCTCCAAAAGGGTCCGGCGAGGAATTTCCGGGGGAGGCTTTCCCAAACCCCTTGCCATTGGCGGGAATTTGGCCATGATTGTCTTTTTTGCAAGTCCATCTTCCGGAGCGTCCGATCCATGCGTTATGTACGTCTTTTCTCGATCATCATGTTGATTTTCCTGGCAGGATGCCAGAGCAGGCCCGCTCCGGAGATCCCGGAAGCGCCTCCCCCGGAGGTCAAACCCCTCCCCCTGGTGATCGACCCCACGGCTGCCAACAGCATGCAGGCGGTCTCCTGGTCGGAGATCGCCGCTCCGGTCTTTGCCGATGGCAACCTGCGTACCTGGGCGGACGCTCTGGCGCAAAGCGCCATCTATTACAAGCGGATTCCGGCGGATCGGGTGGTGCAGTTCGGACCCTACGCGGTGACTGTGGCCAGGATGCATCAAGCCTGTCTGGAACTGGAAGCCCTGGTCCGTCAGGGGGATCCGGCCAAACTGCAACAGGTGTTGCAGGAACGCTATCAGCTTTATCGTTCCGTGGGCAACGCCAAGGGCAATGTGCTGGTCACCGGCTATTACGAACCTCTGTTGCGGGGCTCCATGACCCGTTCGAAGCGCTATTTCTATCCCATCTACCGGCGTCCGCCGGATCTGGTGGATGCCAAAGGCGCCGGGATTCACCGTGTGGAGAAGGGCAAGTCGGTGAAATATTATACCCGGGATCAGATCGATGGGGGATTTCTCACCAAACCCCAGGCCAAAAAAACCACCGGCAGTCTGGCCAACCGGGGGCTGGAACTGGTGTGGGTGGACAATCCCATCGATGCGTTTTTTCTGCACATCCAGGGTTCCGGAAGGGTGCTGCTGGACAATGGCCGCATGATGCGCATCGGCTTTGACGGCACCAATGGACGCACCTATGTGGCCATTGGACAGATCCTCATCTCGGAAGGAAAAATCCCCCACGAGGAGATGACCATGCCCCGTCTGCGCCAGTGGCTGGTGGACAATCCCAAAGAGCAGAAACGGCTCTTTTTCTCCAATCCCTCCTATGTCTTTTTCCGCGAGATCAAAACCGACTCCGTGGGCAACATCAACGTGCCTTTGACCAAAGACCGTTCCATTGCCACGGATCATCGCCTGTTTCCCAAGGGGGCGCCGGGGCTGCTGACCACCACGTTGCCCATTTTCGCTCCGGATGGCAAAGCCGTCAGCAGTTGGCGACCGGAAACCCGCTTTGTGGTCAATCAGGATACCGGTGGGGCCATTCGCGGCGCTGGACGGGTGGATCTGTTCTTTGGTTTCGGCGATCATGTCGAGTACGAGGCCGGGGTGATGAAACAGAACCGTTCCCGACTCTATTTCATCGCTCCGCGTACCGATCTGCCCCAGTCCGGAGCACGATGACCGGGTGGAAAACCGTTACTGGCAGGGGTCCAGGGGGATTATCCCCCTGGTGGGATCCAAGGGCAAAGCCCTTGGGACTTTGCTTTTGACTTTGGCGCGC
>JADGAB010000114.1 GCA_015232245.1 Magnetococcales bacterium
CAAAAGCAAAGTCCCAAGGGCTTTGCCCTTGGATCCCACCAGGGGGATAATCCCCCTGGACCCCTATCAAGTAAAACCACGCATCCCGCAATGGATGCGGTATAAAGCCAAAAACCATCATTTTTTATTGGGGAGATATTCTCATGCTCAAAAGCTCTTGGCAAGCGTCATGACCATCAAAATCGCCTCAGGTCAATGATCCGGATACTCCCCCCGTTCGAAGGGCGGACTGCGGTTGACCAGGGCCTCGAGCATGAACAACTCCTCATCGGTATGGTTGACCCCCGGCGCCTTGCGGATGGGCGCTCCCCGGGCCAACTTGCGGGCCGAATGGTGTTTGGCCTCATAGGTTTCGGTGACTTCCGGGTTGTCGTTCATGCGGATCTCGATCCGTCCGTAACAGAGACAGACATAATCCTCTTCCGGGGCGGCCTCCAGATAGAGAGCGGTGCCGCGAATGCCAATGGTGGCGGTGGGAAGCGTGAGGGTCTTGGCTCCGCTGCCGAACACGGACAACACCCGTCCGGAGCGCAAAAAGAATCCGGAGGATCCGGAGGGTGCATCCACTGCTTTGGATTCTGGTTCTCCCGGGGCAGGGGTCGGAACCGGGGTCTCCGGACGGGGGTGAAAGCGCAACTCGGTATTCTCACCCACCAGAAAGGCGTCCGTCCCCATGACCAGGACAGTCCGGCCAGAAGCTCCGGTGACGACCGTATCCCCGGGCTGGACCAGGGAATCCATGGTGACCACCCGGCCATTCAGACGGGTCTCCCCTTCCGAACGCCGTATGCCCTGTCGGATCGGCAGAGGGACGCACCCTCCGGACCCCAGGCTCATGCCGAGCAGAACTCCCTGCAAAAGAAACAGACGCCGGGACGGTTTCCAGAAGTTCACTGGGTTGACTCCTTTCACGGGTCCGGCGTGAACTGCAGCGCCAGGCCATTGTTGCAGTAGCGTTTTCCCGAAGGGGAGGCGGGATCGTCGAACACATGCCCCTGATGCCCGCCACACCCGGCGCAATGGTATTCGATACGGGGGACGAGCAACCGGCAGTCGATTCTGGTTTCCAGGGAGTGATCCCCGGCTTCGAAAAAGCTCGGCCAACCGGTGCCGCTGTCGTACTTCATGGCGGAGGAGAAGAGTTCCCGACCGCAACCGGCGCAAAGAAACCGTCCGATGCGGTGTTCGGCATTCAGGGGACTGGAAAAAGGGCGCTCGGTCCCTTCCTGACGCAACACCTGATAGCGTTCCGGGGAGAGGCGTTGCCGCCATTCCGCATCGCTCCAGGTGTCTGGCTGACCGATCTGTTGATTCTCTTTCCCGCTCATGGCGCTTCTCCGGGATGCTCCTGGGCAACAGAACAAAAACCGACCGGTCAACTATTTCAACCCAAAAAATCAGGGACCAGCTCTTGAAAAACCAGAGCGGTCCCTGAAAGAATGTTACAGTGTCACGACGTTTTCGGCCTTGGGTCCCTTGTCACCCGCGACCACGTTGAATTCCACCCGCTGCCCTTCGGTCAAGGTGCGGAATCCGCTGCCGGCGATGGCGCTGAAATGGACAAAGATATCACCCTTGCCACCTGCCCGCTCGATGAAGCCAAAACCCTTGCCCTCGTTGAACCATTTGACGGTTCCAGTCTCACGATCTGCCATGGTACTCACTTCACTCCTGATGGTTGCTTAAACATATTTGGCAGAACGATCCTGCAGCATGCGGACAAGGCTTTGCTCGATACGACTGCCGACTCAGTTTACAGTATAGAACAAACCCACCGCCAAAGTAAACAGAAAATTTCACCCCACGCCTCGAAGAAAGCCCTCCCGGATCCCGGATATCCCGGCCATCATTGCCAATGGTTTATCCACATCCCTTGCCCCTCGCCCAAAAAACATGGTATCATGGTCATTCAGCAACAAAATCACACAACGTTCACAGGGTTGTTTCACCCCCTTTATGAACTGCATCGAAAGGCCCGGCGAACATGCGTCTCTTCCCCACCCGCCCATCGTGGACAATGTTCTCAATGCTTCTGACATTGTTCCTTCTCCCTTCCGTCAGCCGGGCAGCCGCCACGGATGGCACCTGGGTGGGAACCGCCACTTCGGGACTGTGCAAATACACTCTGGCATTTTCCACCTCCGGCAGCGTGGTCCAGGGTCTGGTGAAGGATTATTACAACTCCACCATCGCGGTTTCCGGCACCGTGGGTACCGATGGCAAGGTCAGCGCCAAGGACTCCTATTCGACCCTCACCCTCACCGGCACGGTGAGCGGCACCGCGCCTTATGTCCAGGTGAAGGATTTCTATCTGGGATGCACCGTCACCGTTTCCATCTCCCTCTACAAGGCGAACACCGCGCCGGTGGCCACCGGCGGCACTCTGGTGGCAAGCGGCGGCAGCGCCACCCAGGGACTGCTTGTCGGCAGCGACGCGGACGGCAACGCCCTGACCTTTGCCATCGCCACCCAGGGGGCCAAGGGAAGCGTCACCCTGACCGACGCCAAAACCGGAGCCTTCACCTACACCCCGACCGCCGGGGCCAAGGGGGAGGACAGTTTCACCTTCACGGTCAACGACGGACAGGCCACCTCTCCCGCCGCCACGATGACCATTCTCTTTGCGGACCCCTTTCATGGCGCCACGCCCCGGATCAGCGCCGGATACGCCCATACCACGGTTCTGTTCGCCGACGGCACCCTGCGGGCCTGGGGCATGAACGACAGCAAGGATCAGCAGGTAAGCGGATACGGAATCGGCAAGGGGGTTTTGGGCAATCACTCCGGTCTGGACTCCTCCAGGCCCGTCCCGGTTCAGGGCATCTTCGACGCCCTGGACACGGCGGCGGGATACGGCCATCAACTGGCCTTGAAGGCCGACGGCACGGTGCGGGCATGGGGGGGCAACGCCCATGGAGAACTGGGCAACGGCACCAAAACCGACGCCACCGGACCGGTGGCGGTAAAGAATCTCACCTCGATCACGGCACTGACCGCCGGACTGATCCACTCTGCGGCCATGAAATCCGACGGCACGGTCTGGAGTTGGGGCGGCAACGACTTCGGACAGCTTGGGGACACCACCACCACGGAGCGGACAACTCCGGTGAAGGTGGCCAATCTGACCGGCATCACCGCCCTGGCCGCCGGGGGACGGCATACCCTGGCCTTGAAATCCGATGGCACGGTCTGGGCATGGGGACGCAACAAATACGGTCAACTCGGCGACGGCACCCTCATCGACCGGTTGACCCCGGTGAAAGTCTCCGGTCTGAGCAACATCGTCGCCCTGGCGGCGGGGAACGATTTCAGCGTGGCGCTGAAGAGCGACGGCACGGTATGGAGTTGGGGATTCAACGGTTGGGGACAGCTTGGGGACAACACCCGCACGGATCGGACCACGCCGGTTCAGGTGGAGACCCTGACCGACGTCACGGCCATTGCCGCCGGGATCTATCACGTCATCGCCCGCAAGCAGGACGGCGGCATCTGGGTATGGGGAACCAACGAGCATGGCCAGTTGGGCCTCACCGGCACTCCCTCCTCATCGGTGCCGGTGTCGCTGACCCTGGACGCCGTGACCGGCATTGCCGCCGGAGGATTGCACTCGGTCTTTCTGAAAAAGGACGGCACCCTGTTCACGGCGGGTCGCAACAACTACGGACAGTTGGGGGATGGCACCACCACGGATGCCGCCACACCGGTCCCGGTGACGGCTGTCGCCGGGCAGGGCCGATTGAACCTGCTGCTCGGCACCCCCCGGGGCATGGTGAGCGCCGGAGACTGGCATCTGGCGCTGCTGCGGTCCGACGGCACGATCTGGACCAGCGGTTACAACAACAAGGGCCAGTTGGGCGACGGCACGATTGCCGACCGGAGCAAACTGGCGCCCGTTTCCGGCATCGACAGCGCTGTCGCCATCGCCACGGCGGATTTTCTGAGTCTGGCGCTCAAATCCGACGGCACGGTCTGGATCTGGGGCACCAACGGCAGTTGGGATCTGGGCACCGAGGCCGTGAGCAACTACAGCGCCGCGCCGATTCCGGTCACCGGCATGACGGATGTGGCGGGCATCTCCTCGAACTATCACCATTCGGTAGTGGTCAAGGCCGATGGCACGGTGTGGTCATGGGGACGGGAGACCGCCTCGGAATCCGGCGAGACCGTGACCTATGCGTTCAGGAAATCCCCCTGGCAGGTGACCGGGCTCTCCGGGGTGGTGGCGGTGGCGACAGGTTCCGATCACGGCATGGCCCTGAAGGGGGATGGCACGGTCTGGAGCTGGGGTTTGAACTCCAAGGGTCAACTGGGTAACGGGGTCACCAGTACGGATGCCACCTACACCCCGGTCCAGGTGCCGGGATTGAGCGGCGTCATCGCCATTGCCGCCGGTTATCAGACCGGTTTCGCGATCAAGTCGGACGGCACCCTGTGGAGCTGGGGGAGGAACTACAACGGCGAACTCGGGGATGGCACCACCAACGACCACGCCGCCCCCGCCCAGGTGAGCGGCATCGATGCCGTGGTGGCCGTCTCCAGCAACAAGTGGTATGCCATGGCCAGAAAAGCGGACGGTTCCGCCTATGCCTGGGGCAGCAACTACAAGGGACAGCTCGGGGACGGCACCACCACCAACCGCTCCAAACCCCTGGCCATGCCCCAACCGGTGAAGGGAGGCCAGATCGCCGCCGGACGGGATTACGCGGTCTGGGTCAATCCGGACGGTCGGATCTTCACCTGGGGTGACAACCAGAAAGGTCAACTGGGCAACGGCACCGTGGTGGACTCCCTGGTGCCGATTCTGGCGCTCTCCTACAAGAGCGGCGATTTTCGTCTCGCCCCGCCCAAGCTTCCCACCGGGCTCTACAACACCAACCAGAGCGCGGATTTCACCTGCGACGCGGCCACCGCCTGTCAGGAGATCCGTTACACCCTGGACGGTTCCGCGCCATCTCCGGCCTCGACCCTGTTCCAGACTCCGGTCCCCATCGATCATCCCACCCTGATCCGTTTTACCACCATCGACACGGATGGCAAGGAAGGGATCCGCCAGGGGATCTTCTACGATCTGGACACCGTTCCGCCCGCGCTGGAGGTGACCGGATTGCAAAACGGAGCGATTCTGGACACCCTGCATGAGATCGCCGGCACGGTCGGGGACAGCGGTTCCGGGTTGTCCTCCCTGGCCATCCAGATCGTGGAGAGCAACGGCAACGCCGTTCATTATGTCACCCTGGACACTTTGAACCGTCTCACCTTCACCACCCAGGAGAGCTGGATCCCCCTGACTCCCGGGGCAGGCGGCGTCTGGAAACTGGACACCTCGGCCCTCAACTGGACCAACGGGGCCATCTACGGGGTCAAGACCCGGGCCACGGACCAGGCAGGCGGTCAGACCACCGTGGAGAGGAGCTTCACCTGGTTTTCCGGAGAGCAGGCGTTCACCATGCTGGCCATCGAACTGTCCAGTCAGGCGATCCTCAATCATGGCAGCGTCACCGTGGGGGGCAAGCTGACCCGTCTGCCGGAGACCCCGGACGCGGATCTGTCCAATCTGTCCATCAAGCTCGCCATCACCGCGCCGGACGGCACCGTGACCACCCAGACCATCCAGACCGCCACCAAAAGCGGCCATCTGCCCCTGACCACCCTCACCGGCTTTGATCAGGAGGGCAACTACACCATTCGCGCCCTGCACGAAGGCAACCTGATGCTCGCCCAGAGCGAGGCCACCCAGAAAGTGCTGGTGGGCTCCTCGGCGGGATACGCCATCATCGTCGAGGGGAAGATTCCCAACGGCGAGGGACTGGCCTCCCACGACAAGACCACCCGGCGCATCTATCGGCATCTGCTCCGGCGGGGTTTTCGCGCCGCGGACATCCACTATCTGAACTACGACAGCGTGCAGACCGAAGTTCCGGTGGATGGCAAGCCTTCCAAAGCGACGGTGCAAAACGCCATCGAGAGCTGGGCCAAAACCCGGCTGAACGCGGTACCGGCGCCGTTGTATCTGATCCTGGTGGATCACGGCAGCGTGGGGGCTTTCCACATCGACGCGGAACAACTCTCCCCCACGGATCTCAACGGCTGGTTGACCACCCTGGAAAACGCCCTCACCCCGGCGGCCCGGGCCAAACCCCGGGTGGTGATCTTCGGCGCCTGCTACTCCGGGAGTTTCATTCCCGCCCTGTCCGCCGGAGGCCGGGTGCTGGTGACCAGCGCGGATCAGAACGAGGAGTCCTACAAAGGCCCCCTGGAACCGGACAACATCCGGGTGGGAGAGTTCTTTCTGGAGGAGCTGTTCAAATCCTGGTCCCAGGGATCCTCGTTGAAGCTGGCCTTCCAGGAGGCCACGGAAAAGACCTCCGCCTTCACCCGTCGCGGTCCGGGGGCATCCAACGCCGCCACCACCCTTTACCGGGACGAGGCGATCCAGCATCCCCTCCTCGACGACAACGGCGACGCCAGGGGTTCCAATCATCTCTCGGAGGCCAACGGCGACGGCGCGACGGCAGCCGGGCTCTACCTGGGGATCGGAGTGACCAACGCGGCGGCCCATCAACCCCATGACATTCAGGAGGTGACCGGCACCATCCATCTGGCCTCCTCCCAGTCCACGGCCACCCTGAAGGCCCGGGTTTACGACAACAACGCCGTCTCGGCGGTCTGGATCGAGAAACGGGATCCCTCCCGACAGTTGACCCCTTCCGGCGGTACCGGACAGGTGGATCTGCAACTGGAAAAGTCCCTGATGGAGGCTCCGGGGGTGCTGGTGGCGGATGCCTGGGCCATGGATGACGGGGGGTTCGTCACCCCCGGCAAATACGAGATCTACTATTTTGCCCGCAAGAACGCCAAACCCGGGGAGAGCGGCGAGATTTCCACCATGAAGCGCTCGGTGGTCTACAAGAACAAATCGGGCAATCGTCCTCCCGGTTCGTTCAAACTGCTTGCCCCGGCGGACAAAAGCGCCGAAAAAACCATACTGGCCTTTGACTGGGAGGATGCCACGGATCCGGATGGGGACGAGGTGAGCTATACCCTGATTCTGGCCAGAGACGCGGGACTCACCGATGTGGTGTTGCGTCAGGAGGAGATTCGCGGTTCTTCGGCGTTTGTGGATCTGACCACGGTGCTCAAGGATGGCGGCACCGGCCTGAAGGACGGCACGGATTATTACTGGAAAGTGGAAGCGGTGGACACCTACGGCGCCCGCACCTCGTCCACGGAGACCCGGCAGTTCCACACCGACAACACCAACGGCATTCCCAGCATTCTGACCGGCATCGTCTACAGCGATCTGGACGGCGCGCTGCTGGCCGGGGCGGCCATCAAGCTGGGCACGGCCAATCTGGTGACCGACCTGGCCGGACGTTTCACCCTGGCGGTGCCGTCGAGCCTGCAGGAGATTCAGGTGGAGGCCACCGGATTTCAGACCGCCACCGTGGCCTCCCTGACCATTCAGAACGGCGCCACCACGCGCATGGAGATTCCCCTGAAAAAAACCACCACGGAAACCTGTCGCCTGGATGTGGACGGGGACGGCAGGATCGATCCCTTGACCGACGGCCTGTTGATGCTGCGGCATCTGGCGGGTTATCAGGACAACACCCTGATCGCCAACGCTCTCGGAACCGGCGCCACCCGGGTGACGGTCGGCGACATCCGGGCTTATCTCAACTCCGCCGGGTGTCAGAAGATGCTGGATGTGGATGGCAACGGTCAGCTCGAACCGGCCAAAGACGGTGTATTGCTCCTGCGTGCCCTGTTCGGCTTCTCCGGGGAGGGGCTGATTCAGGGTGCGGTGGGCAACAACCCTGCGCGGAGCACGGCTCAGGGGATTTCCGCCTGGATCGAGTCCTACCGATGACCGGCGAGGCGCCAACCAACGCCGGTCCGCCCCTGGCTCCCAGCGATCAACGTCTGCGGAGTGATCCCCGTTTTCAGGGGTTGCGGGATCATCTGGCCAGCCATGATCTGGTGGAGCCCCGGTTGCTGGCGCGACTGCTGGGAACGCCTCTCGGGGAGGAGGAGGTGGGATTGGTACAGTTTCTCACCCAAACCCGCCTGGTGACCCAGGAGGAGCTGAAACTGGCCAAGGAGCGCAAGCGGACCGAAAGCGATCTTTCTCTGGTGGAGTCCCTGGTGGTCTGCGGCACTCTGGGGGGGGCCGCCCTGGCCATGGCACTGGCCGTGGTCTCCCGGCTGCCCTATTTCCCCTTCCGCCCCGAAGCGGCGGAAAGCGCCGCCACCCGCCGTCTGGACGCGGCCACGGCCACGGACTGGGTAGCGTTTCCGGTGCGGTTTCAGGCTGGCGCGCTGCTGCTGGCCGTGGCGGATCCGAAACGGATCGATCTGGAGGAGGCGACCCTGTTCATGGATCATCCGGTGCGGATGGGGGTGAGTCCGACGGCAACGATCTTCAAGGCCATCGATCTCTGGTATGGGGCGGGCAAGGCCCAGGGTGATCCCTCACAGCCAAAGGAACTGGATCTGCGCAGCGTCGCCCCGACGGACAAGGGGGAGACGGTCATTGCCGGCAGCGACGCCACCACCCTGATCAACCGACTGCTCCTGGCCGCGGCCCGCATGCAGGCCAGCGACATTCATCTGGTTCCCGACTCCCGGGCCATGGAGGTGGCCTTCCGTCTGGACGGCATGATCCAGCCCCAGGGGAAGATCCCGTTGCAACTGGCCGGTCACGTGGTCTCCCGGATCAAGGTGCTGGCCGGGCTGGACATCGCCGAGCGCCGTCTGCCCCAGGACGGGGCGATCCGCGCCCGTCTGCCGGATCGGGAACTGGATCTGCGGGTATCGATCCTGCCGGCGGTGCGGGGCGAGGCGGTGGTGTTGCGGCTGCTGGACATGCAGGTGGGGATCGTCAAACTGGCGGATCTGGGATTTGCCCCGGAAGACCGGGAACGGCTGCGTCGGGCGGCGATGCTCCCTTATGGACTGATCCTGCTGACCGGCCCCACGGGCTCGGGCAAGTCCACCACCCTGCGGGCGGCGCTGGATTTCATTCAATGCAGCGGCCACCGTCACATCCTCACGGTGGAGGATCCGGTGGAGGTCAAGATGGATGGCGTCACCCAGGTGCGGGTGCATGAAAAGATCGATTTCACCTTTGCCCGGGCGCTGCGGCACTTTTTGCGCCATGATCCGGATGTGATCATGGTGGGGGAGATCCGGGACAGCGAAACCGCCCGCATCGCGGTGCAGGCGGCGCTCACCGGTCATCTGGTGCTGACCACCCTCCACACCAACGACGCCCCCGGCGCCGTGGCCCGACTGGTGGACATGGGGGTGGAGCCCTATCTGGTTTCCGCGGCGGCCACGCTGGTCATCGCCCAGCGGCTGGCCCGGCGGCTCTGTCCCGACTGTCGCCGCCCGGTGGCGACCACACCGGAGGAGTACCGGCTGCTGCTGTCCATGGGACTCAACGGTCCCGCGCCCAAGGCGCTCTGGCAACCCGCCGGCTGCCCGGCC
>JADGAB010000115.1 GCA_015232245.1 Magnetococcales bacterium
CGCGCTTTTCAAAAGGGAATTGCGAAGCAATTCCCTTGCGCGCCCAACAGGCCGCGAAGCGGCGCCTTTCCGGCCCCCTTGCTTGCATCGCCGCCAATTGAAGAATCGGAGCCAAAAGTCAACATCCCGAAACAGGAGCGGTTTAAAACTCTTGAAAAATTTTTATGCTTCAAAGTCAAAACCCTGGGGGAGGAATCCCCCAGACCCCCGCTTTATTTTTAAAATTGATATTCCAGGAAGGTTTCTGTTCAATTATCCAAAAAAATCTGCTCCACCTGTTCGGCGCCAAACAACCTTTGGCTCCAAACGTTCAAAGAGGAAAGCTCCGCCTCCGCCAATCTGGCCTCGACCCATTCCGGCAGGGTGCCAAAACGCATCCTCAGCAGGTTGGTCAGCATCTCCACCTTTCCCAACCGTTCCCCTTCCAGCTTGCCTTCCAGCTTGCCTTCCAGCTTGCCTTCCAGCCTGCCTTCCAGCTTGCCTGCCAGCATACCCTTGTGTTCATACTCCTGTGCCCACCGATCGAACCGCGCCGTCAACATGATCACCATCTCCTGTAGATCTTCGGGAAGGTCGGGCAAAGGCTCCACTTTGAGACGGGTCAGACCGGCCATCAGCAACTCCGCGAACCGTTGCCGGACCGGCGGACCCTCCGGATGTCTCTCGAACCAAACCGTCACATCCCTGGCCGCCTGCAACATGGCCTCCGGGGTCTCCGGATGTTCCATGCGAAAAAGAATGGCGCTCAGGAAAGGACAGTTCTCCAGAGCCTCCCCGGGGTAGGAGCCCTCATCAAGAAGATAATAACGCATTTGTGGCTGGAATTGCCACAAGGAAGATGCTTGCGGCAGTCGGATCAGCCCCCGAAGATCCAACGGTGCGCTCCAGCGGGGTTCGCCATTGTACAGCACAATGGGCAGAATTGGCGGCAGCCCGGTTTCCGGGGAGAGTTGACGCTCTTTCACCAACTGCTCGTAGAGCAGTCCGGCATACACCGCCACCCGCAGGGCCATCCACTCCTCGACCCGGGACTGGAACTCCAGCAGCAGCAATACGAACAGGGATCCCTTGCCGGTCTGCAACGGGATCTCCCAGATCACGTCGCTGCGACGGCGTTGTCCGCTCTGGGCGGTGAATTTGGAGTTGTGACGCCGCAAACCGGTAAGATCGAGTTCTGCCAGCAGGGAGGGATCGAGAAAGCCCCGCAGAAGATCGACCACCATTTCAGCGTGGGAGAAGAGCCGATGATAGAGCGCGTCCGAAGAGAGAGCCCGTACCGGCATGGCAACCAGACCTTCGCGACCGTATCCGCAGAAGATGAGAAAAAGGAGCGCGGCCAAACGACCGCGCTCCTTCAAAGGGACCTACTTGGCGACCAGATCCTTGTGGGCGCGTTTGAACACCGACCATTCGCCGGTCTTGGGATCGATACAGCTGTTGACGAAGCACTTCCAGTTCTCTTCGTCCACGAAGTTGTAGTCCATGTTGTAGTAGAAGCCCGGATAACGGGTCTCCTTCCGGAACAGCATGTGACGCAGATGGGCTTCGCCGGCGAAGATGCGGTGATAGTTCTCCCAGGCGCGCATCAGTTCGTGAAGATCCCGGGCCATCATCTTTTCGGAGTCTTTTTTCAGTTCGGTCAATTTTCTGACCGCGATTTCCATCATGGTGACGTTGGTGGTGTACATGGTGCCCACACCGGCCACGTACTCATCCATGATCTTCTGCAGACGGGCCTGCAGCATGCGCGGGGTGATGTAGTGGGGATTCACATCCTCGGCGGTGCTGTAGTCCTTGTGCTCCATGTAGGTGCGGACCGGCTTGTAGATCTCCTCGGCCAGCTCCTGGGCGCCCTTGTCGAGGGTGGGGACATAATCCTTGTGATCCAGCACCCACTGCAACACGGACTTGATGGCGATGCGGCCTTCGGCATGGGAGCCGGAGGAGAACTTGTGACCCGAAGCGCCCACGCCGTCGCCGGCGGTGAACAGCCCCTTGACCGTGGTCATGCGGTTGTAGTTCTTCTGACCCGGCTGAGGATCCTGACCCGGTTTCGGGGGATGATCGCCCCACTGCCACTCTTGCGGGGCCAGATCCGAAGGACCGGTGGTCCAGATGCCGCAGCAGCCGGAGTGGGAACCCAGGAAGTAGGGTTCGGTGGGCATCAGTTCGGAGGGGGTGATCTCCGGCTCGATGTTCTCGCCCGCCCACACGCCGGCCTGACCGATGCACATGTCGAGGAAATCTTCCCAGGCTTCGGCTTCCAGATGTTTGATCTTCTTTTTGGCTTCCTTGGGACCAAACTCCTCCTCATAGGAGGCGGCCAGGGCCTGGAGGGCCAGATCGGTACGCATCATGATGGGGCCGCGGCCTTCACGCATCTCTTTCATCATCAGATGGTTGCGCAGGCAGGTGGCGGGCACCTTGGCGAGGCCGTAAGGAGGATAATCCTTGAGCATCTCCTTGTTGATATCCATGTAGACTTCGCCGCGGCCATTGGTGGCCTTGGCTTTGAAGAGCAGGAACCAGGCGCCCACCGGGCCGTAACCGTCCTTGAAGCGGGCGGGCACGAAGCGGTTTTCCATCATGGTGAGTTCGGCGCCGGACTGCAGGGCCATGGCGTAGGTGGAGCCGGCATTCCAGACCGGATACCAGGTACGGCCCATGCCTTCGGCCACGGAGCGGGGACGGAAGACGTTCACCGCGCCGCCGGCCACCAGCAGGATGGCCTTGGCGGTGTAGACATAGATCTTGTCTTCGCGATTGGAGAAGCCGACCGCGCCGGCCACCCGGCCCTCTTCCTTGGCGTCGAGCAGCAGCTTGACGATGAAGATGCGCTCCTGGATGTTCTCCATGCCAATGGCTTTCTTGGCGGCTTCGGCCACGATGGTCTTGTAGCTCTCGCCGTTGATCATGATCTGCCACTTGCCGGAACGAACCGGTTTGCCGCCGTCCTTGAGGGACTTCTCTTCATCACCGGGCTGTTTCCAGATCGGCAGGCCCCACTCTTCGAACAGCTGCACGGAGTTGTCCACGTGACGGCCCACGTCGCAGCACAGGTCATCGCGGGTGATGCCCATCAGGTCGTTGGCCACCATGCGGGCATAGTCCGCCGGATCCTGGTCGCCCAGATAGGTGTTGATGGCGGACAGACCCTGAGCCACGGCGCCGGAGCGCTCCATGGCGGCCTTGTCCACCAGACGGATGCGGGTGCCAGCCGGGGCCCAGCGCATCACTTCGTAAGCCGCGCCGCAGGCGGCCATGCCACCACCGATGATCAGGATGTCGGTGTCAACGGTCTCGATATCGGGATTCCCAAAGCTTCCCATGTTAAGCGTTCTCCTTCTAGCGGGTCATAATATAAGGGTTTGTTTCCGGATGTCAGGACAGCGCAGCTCAGGCACCCACCTTGGGGAGATCCTCGGCCAGGAGATTGAAGAATCCGGGATCGTTGAGCTTGGACATCTCCGAGTTCGGCTTGCCGGTATAGAGATCGATGGAACCTTCCGCGGTGGTGCGGATCGGGAACTTGAACCGTTTGACGTTGCCGTTGCGGAACTGGATGGTCCACATGATGGAATCGGAACCGCGCAGCGGGATGACCGCGCCGCCCATGGGCACGATGTCGGCATAGGCGCGGACTTCGATGGCCTGCTGCGGGCAGATCTTGACGCAGGAGTAGCACTCCCAGCACTGATCCGGTTCCTGGTTGAAGCCTTTCATGCGCCCCTTGTCGAGCTTCATGAGGTTGTTGGGGCAGATGTACATGCAGGCGGTTTTGTCCTGACCCTTGCAACCGTCGCACTTGGACTGAATGACGAAACTTGGCATGGATGATGTTCTCCTGATTGGTTTGGTGACACAAATTGAAACGGTTATCCGACGGGACCTTCCCGTCCATGCGGTGTTATCAGCCGGTGGCCGCCTTGTGCAGTTTGACCTCCACCTTGTCCCCCTCGTTGAGGGATGCGTAGTATGCCTGAAGAATCTTGACCACCTCGGGACGACTGAATTCGGCGGGGGGCTGTTCTCCATCGGAGAGCATTTTCCGCAGCTTGGTTCCGGAGAGAAGCAGCCGGTCGTCTTTGCTGTGGGGGCAGGTTTTCAGCGAGGCCATGCCCTGACACTTGTAGCAGTAGAAGGTCCAGTCGATCTTCAAGGCACGGGTTTTCAGATCGCTCTCGGGCACGGTGTCGAAGATGTGCTGGGCGTCGAAGGGACCGTAATAATCTCCCACGCCGGCGTGGTCGCGACCCACGATGAGATGGCTGCAGCCGTAGTTCTGACGGAAGACCGCGTGGAGCAGGGCCTCCCGGGGACCGGCGTAGCGCATTTCCATGGGATAGCCGGACTGGATCACGGTATCCTTGACGAAATAGTTGTCGATCAGGGTATTGATGGCGTCGGCGCGGACTTCCGCCGGGATGTCGCCGGCCTTGAGCTTGCCCAGGATCTGATGGACCAGCACGCCGTCCATGGTTTCGATGGCGATCTTGGCCAGAAACTCATGGGAGCGGTGCATGGGGTTGCGGGTCTGGAAGGCGGCCACCTGGCTCCACCCTTTGGACTCGAAGAGTTCGCGGGTCTGGGCCGGACGGGTATAGATGTTGCCATATTTGATGGGGAACTCCCCTTCGGAGAGCACCTGCACCGGACCGGCGATATTGACTTCCGGCTGTTCCATGACCTTCTGGACGCCCGGGTGTTCCGTGTCCTCGGTACCGAAGACGGAGCGGCACTCCAACCCCTTGTCGATGGCGTATTTCTCGGTGATGGTGATGATGCCGCGAATTTCGCCGCTCTCCTCATCCACCAGGGCGGCCTCCTGACCGATTTTCAGGCTGTTGGCCTGGCCATGGTTGGTGGAGAGAGTGACGGGGATGGGCCAGAAGACCCCATTGGCCAGACGCATGTTTTCGCACACCCCCTGCCAATCCGCGTGACCCATGAAGCCATCCAGGGGGGTGAAGGCGCCGATGCCCAGCATGATCAGGTCGCAGGATTCCCGGGAGGTCATTTTGATCTGATCCAGCTCCCTGGCCCGTTCCCTGGCGGATCTGAGGGCATCGCCGGAGAGCAGCAGGGGTTTCAGATCACCTCCACCATGGGGGGGGACGAGTTTTGACATGTTGATCGAATCTCCTTCAGGCGTGATGGGCAGGTTCAAGGATCAGGGTACTTGCATAGATACGTTTTTAATTACGAAAAAATTATTTATTTCTCTGGCCAAAGCGGCCAACGCGCGTCCGCGGTGGCTCATGGAATCTTTGGCTGCGGCATCCATGCAGGCAAAGGAGAGATCGAATCCTTCGGGTATGAAGATCGGATCGTAGCCGAATCCGTTGTGGCCTTGCGGTTCGGTGGCGATACGCCCTTCCACGGTACCGCGAAAGCGGGAGCGCACCCCCTGGGGGGAGGCCAGGGAGAGAACGCATTCGAAACGGGCGCTGCGGGGGGCCTGGGGCCGGGCGGCCAGTTCCTGCAGGAGTTTGGAGACGTTCTGGGCGTCGGAGGCTCCGGCTCCGGCGTAGCGGGCGGAGTAGACCCCCGGGGCGCCATCCAGGGCGTCCACCACCAGACCCGAGTCGTCCGCCAGGGCGTGCAGACCGGTGAACACGGCCACGGAGAGAGCCTTCTTGTCGGCGTTGTCAGCAAAAGTGACGCCATCTTCCACCACATCCGGACAAGCGGAGAAATCGTCCAGGGAGAGCAACTGACCCTCCGCAAGAGCCAGAATCCGCTGGATCTCTTCCATTTTCTTGCGGTTGCGGGTGGCGAGGACAAGTTTCAAGGGCGCTGGCCTGTCAATCGGGTGCCGTTTTCTGGGGAAAAAAGTCGGCGTCATGTTGCCTAAATATCAGGCTGATGTCAAGGATTCTCGCACGATCAAGAAATTTTTTTCACGCAAAATAATTCTGATTTACATGTTCAGATAGAAATTCAACAATATCATTATTTTATAATAAACTGATTTCTCGTCTCCCGCAACCTGTTCTGGGACGATTCCCGCATAAATATACTGGAACCTGAACCGGGAAATACAACTGAAAGTCAAGGCCGCTGCTTGACGGGGAAAAATTGGCGCTTACGAATTTTGTCCAAGCTTTCTGGATTTCAGTTGATTCCAGAACCAAGACAAATTAACATGCAGCTTGATATGAATCATTTGCGGTTGCCAGGCATGGCTTGGCATCAATTTTTTGTTATATTTGTTATATTACAATAATAACCGAAAGCAAGAATTGCAGATCTTGGTTTCGTATAATGGACGAGAAATCAAATGGATAACGATACCATCGCGAAACTTGCCCAGGCATGCTATTCCAGCAATCCGGCAATCATCCTTGGCAGTGGCGCTTCAATGCCACATGGTCTGCCGAGCATGGGACAATTACAGAAACATCTAACGGATAACATAATCCCGGATAAAGGCGCTGAAGCCAAGGCGTGGACTTCGGTGAGTGACGCGTTGGCCTCAGGTGATCACCTCGAAAAGGCCATGGAGGATCAAAATCTCCCGCAGGAGTTAATACGCAAGATCGTTGAGGAGACGTGGAAATGTGTGAACAAAGCTGATCATGAAGTATTTTTGAAATCAATTGCGAACGATGTGAATTTCCCTCTCGGGAAACTCCTGAAGGGGCTTTTGGGCACCAGCAATCAAAGAATTAATATCATTACACCAAACTATGATCGAGTTGCCGAATACGTCTGCAATGTTCATGAATTGCCTTATTCGACTGGCTTTATGCCTGGATATATTCAATGGCTCGCAGATAACAATTCGATCACATATCAAAGCAATGGGAAATCTGTGCAAATGATTCGGATTTGGAAAGTTCACGGATCGCTCGATTGGTTTGCCATTGCAGAAAATGTCTTTTCAGCGCCGGTGTTTGATATACCGACCAACGCCAGGCCAGTCATCGTGACGCCTGGCCTCCGTAAATATGAAGAAACACATTACGAACCCTTTCGATCAATTATGGCGGGCGCGGATGACGTTCTCAAAAAGGCGACAGGGTTCATTTGTATCGGGTTTGGGTTCCGCGACAAGCACATCGTTCCAAAGTTGCATCAGCGATGCAAGGACATGACAGTCCCCGTTGCAGTGATCGCCCGTACGTTGACCGATGAGGCGAAGCAATTTCTGAGAAATAATGCCGGAAGAAGATACATCGGTCTGGAAATGGCCAATACCGGGACGCGTATTTTCACCGATACCACACCGGATGGCATCGAATTGGATAAGCCGGATCTATGGTCATTGAAGGGATTTCTAACTTTGGTAATGTGAGGTGCTTATCATGGCAATTTTTGATTTCAAGGACGACGAAGCCCTTGGAAAAGTCGTTGCTGTTGACACAGCGACAGTTGTCGTCCGTGTTGATTCGCTGGATCGTCTACGGACTATTCAGGTGAATCGGCTGACCGTTTTGCGGAGCAGCAAAGCCGGTCATCATCTGATCGGATTGATCACACGCATAACCCGCAAGATTGACGAGGAGGGCAAATCAGCAGACACTGCGTCTGAAACTGGCGACGCAGCACTTCCAGAGAACAATCTGGTTCGGATCACCTTGATAGGCACATTCAAGGATCGTGACGGCGAGGCGTTAAATGTGTTCCTGAGGACTTTGGAGACGGTGCCCGACATTGATTCCTTTTGTTTTGCATTGGACGGAAAACGCCTTACTGCATTCATGCAGGTGATCTCAAACGTGGCAATGGAAGGCCCGCGCCTCTCCCTCGGACGCTTCACCCTGGATGATGACGCCGAGGCATTCCTGAATGGCAACAAGCTTTTTCAACGTCATGCGGTCATAGTTGGCAGCACGGGTTCAGGTAAGTCTTGGACAACAGCTCGCTTGCTTGACCAGATGGCGGCTCTTCCCCAGGCAAACGCGATCCTCTTTGACATCCATGGCGAATACAAACCGCTCAAGGGCGATGCGTTTCGCCATATTCGTATCGCAGGGCCGAAAGACGTTGAGAAAGGCTCAGTCCTGAAAGACGGAGTGCTGTACTTGCCGTACTGGCTTTTGGGTTATGAAGCGATCGTCTCTTTGTTCGTAGACCGTAGCGACCAGAACGCGCCGAACCAATCGATGATGATAACGAAGAACATCCTTGAGGCAAAACGCGCCGCACTCACAGGTTCAGAACACGCAGCGGTTCTGGAAAATTTCACTATCGACAGCCCCGTGCCATTCGACTTGAATACAGTCCTCGAAGAGCTTACGAATCTGAACTGTCAGATGGAACCTGGAACGCGATCTGGCGAAAAACAAGGTCCATATCACGGAAAATTTACCAGATTGATCAGCCGTCTTGAAGCCAAGCGCGCGGACAGGCGATTGGGTTTTCTGTTCCAGCCACCCAAAGAATGTATGGCAATGAGCTGGCTCGAAGAGATGATTCACCAACTTATTGCTGGACGTGGTGCGCAGTCTGACAAGAAGGGTGGCATCAAGATCATCGATTTCTCAGAGGTGCCATCAGACGTTCTTCCACTGATGGTCAGCCTTTTGGCGCGCGCCATTTTCACCACCAATCAATGGACAGAAAGAAGCAAACGTCACCCCATTGCTTTGATGTGCGACGAAGCGCATCTGTATATTCCCGAACGGGCTGGCGCGGACAGCTCCGACGCGGTATCGGTCGAAATTTTCGAACGCATCGCCAAGGAAGGCCGCAAGTATGGCATTGGGCTTGTGGTGATCAGCCAGAGGCCTGCCGAGGTTAACCGGACGGTTCTCAGCCAGTGCAGCAATGTCATCGCCATGCGCCTGACCAATGGCGATGACCAAGCCGTCATTAAGCGCCTCCTGCCAGACAGCCTCGGCAGCTTTGGCGATCTTCTGCCGGTTTTGGATACTGGAGAGGCACTTGTTGTGGGTGATGCCAGCCTCCTGCCAACCCGTATCCGAGTGGCGAAACCTTCGCAGGAACCAGATAGTCAAACTGTATCATTCTGGGATCGTTGGAACGACAGTACGCCAAGGGCGGATACGAAAAATGCCGTGAGCGCGTGGAGACAGCAGAGTTTTCAATTGTAAAGAGCCTGTCTTCAAATGCGTTTACACTGGGAGAGAACCGTCATGCCCGCCACCCAGCCGGGGCGCGGCTCCACCAGCCTCTTGGGAGGCGCTGCGCCCCGGTTGGTCCAAATTTACACCACTTCCTGGGCGGAACGTTATAGAATTCACCCTTACCTGATTGAAATCACTTGAATCGCTCCCATTTCGGGATGTTGACCTTTGGAAAGCTTTGCGTACCACTCACCCAAAGGCGCCGCTTCGCGGCCTGCCGGGCGCGCCCGGGAATTGCTTCGCAATTCCCTTTTTGAAAAGCGCGCCAAAGGCAAAGTCCCAAGGGCTTCGCCCTTGGATCCCACCAAGGGCTTCGCCCTTGGATCCCACCAAGGGCTTCGCCCTTGGATCCCACC
>JADGAB010000116.1 GCA_015232245.1 Magnetococcales bacterium
CGCAGCAATTCCCGCGCGCGCCCAGCAGACCGCGAAGCGGCGCCTTTGGGTGATGGATACGCAAAGCGTTCCAAAAAACATCCCGAAATGGGTGCGATTTAAGCCGATAAAAATTTTTGACCAGACCGACACTCCTTGGGCCAGGGTCGTCTTTGTTTCCAGCCATCAACCGACGAGGGATAACGTTGCACAAACTCCGCATCGATCAAGCCGTCATCGCCGATCTGGTGAGCGAAGAGGCGCGGGTGCTCGATCTGGGATGCGGCGACGGTCTGTTGCTGGAACACCTCATTCGTCGCAAGCACGCCCGGGGCTTCGGGGTGGAGATCTCCCACGAAGGGGTTCACGCCTGCATCGCCCGGGGATTGCCGGTCTATCAGGGGGATATCGACCAGGGGTTGAGCGATCATCACGACGACTCCTTCGATTACGTCATCCTCTCCCACACCCTGCAGGCGGTCCACCGACCGGAATACGTACTCAAGGAGATGCTGCGGGTCGGCAAGAAGATCATCGTCTCCTTTCCCAATTTCGGCTACTGGCGCATCCGGTTCGGCATGCTCTTTTCGGGTCGCATGCCCCGCACCCGCATGCTCCCCTATCGCTGGCACAACACCCCCTATATCCATCTTTGCACCATTCTGGACTTCCAGGATCTGTGCGCGGAGTTGGACATCAGCATCCTGCGGCGCATTCCCCTGGCCGCCGGACGCCATCCGGTGCGCCGCACCCTGCAGCATCCCCTCTCCCAATGGCTGTTGCCCGCGGCCACCGCCAATCTGCTTGCCCCTGTCGTGGTCTTTCTTCTGGAAAGGAATGCCCGATGACCCCCCCTGTGGTGCCTCTGCTTCCCGCGGAGATGATCCGGGAGAGAATCAACGCCTTGGCCCGGGAGATCGCGCCCCGTTTGCAGGCGGATGTGGTGGTGGTGACCCTGATGACCGGGGCTTTCGTCTTCGGGGCGGACCTGGTGCGGGCCCTGTGCGAACAGGGTTGCGCCATGACCCTGGATTTCATGGTGCTCTCCTCCTACGGGGCGGGCACGGAGAGTTCCGGTCTGGTGACCACCCGGCTGGATGTGTCGGAGAACCTCACCGGGCGTCAGGTGCTGCTCATCGATGACATCCTGGACTCCGGCGCCACCCTGCTGAAGGCCTCCCGTCATCTTCAGGCCAAGGGAGCCCGGGAACTGCTCACCTGCGTGCTGCTGGACAAGCCGGCCCGCCGCCGGGTTCCCTTCCAGGCCGATTTCGTGGGCTTCGAGATTCCCAATCTTTTCGTGGTGGGCTTCGGGATCGACTTCAACCAGATGTACCGGGAATTGCCCTTTGTGGGCCATCTGCGGGCCTCATGAACGGAGCCATCTCCTGTCGCGCCCTGCTGTTCGATCTGGACGGCACGCTGGTGGATTCGGCCCAGGATCTGTGGCGCACATTGAATCATCTGCTCGCCGCCAAGGGGCTGGAACGGGTGCCTTTGGAGCGGGTCCGCCATCTGGTGGGCCACGGAGCCCGGGCCCTGCTGGCCCGGGGGGTGCATGGAGAAAAGGCCGTCCCTCCCAGTCACGATCCGGAATTCGAAACCGATGTCCAACAATTTCTGGCGTACTATCAGGATCATCTCACCGATCACACCCGGCCCTTTCCCGGAGTCCCGGAGACCCTGCGCGCTCTGGCTGGACAAGGATTCTCCATGGCCGTGGTGACCAACAAGATCGAATCCTTCTCCAGAACGATCCTGGAACAACTGGGATTGGCGGAACTCTTTCCGGTGGTGGTCGGCGGGGACACCCTGCCCTGGCGCAAACCCGATCCGCAGCCGCTGCTGCACGCCCTGGAACAGTTGGGGGTTCCTCCCGGAGAGGGCGTGATGATCGGCGACTCGGAAACCGATTTTCAGGCTGCCCGGAATGCCCGGCTGCCGGTGATTCTCTGTTCCTGGGGCTACAACCGGGGCGAGGATGTCGGCGCGTTGCATCCGGATCACGTTGTGGACCGCTTCGGCCAACTGCCGGGGTTTCTTTATTTATCCAGGGAAACAAGGATAACATCATCATGACGCGACTCAAGCTCGGCATCCCCAAGGGGAGTCTGGAACACGCCACCATCGAACTTTTCGCTCAGGCAGGCTGGTCCATCTCTCCGAGTTCACGCAACTATTTTCCCGGCATCGACGATCCGGAGATCGTCTGTTCCCTGGTCCGCCCCCAGGAGATGGCCCGTTACGTGGCCGACGGCACCCTGGACATGGGGCTGACCGGTCTGGACTGGATCCTCGAATGGGAGTGCGAAGAAAAAGTGGCCCAAATAGGCGCGCTGGAATACTCCAAAAGCTCCAACCGGCCCTGTCGCTGGGTGCTGGTGACCCGGCAGGACGCCCCGATCCACAAACTGGAGGATCTCCAGGGCAAACGGGTGGCCACGGAGTTGGAGCAGTTCACCCGGCGCTATCTCCAGCAACGGGGGATCGAAGCCGAAGTGATCTTCTCCTGGGGCGCCACGGAGGCCAAGGTGGTGGAAGGGCTGGTGGATGCGGCGGTGGAGATCACCGAAACCGGTTCCACCATCCGGGCCCATGGTCTGCGCATCGTCGAGGATCTGCTGGAGACCCGCACCATGATCATCGCCAATCATGACGCGGTACGAGACGAATGGAAGAAAAGCAAGATCGATCAGATCACTCTTCTGTTGAACGCCGCCCTGACCGCCCGTCACAAGGCGGTGCTCAAGATGAACGTGCCGGTCGCCAAGGCCCCGGAGATCCTGGCGCTGCTGCCCAGCCTGCAGTCCCCCACCATCAACCCCCTTTCCGATCCGGCCTGGCAGGCCATGGAGACCGTGGTGGACAAAAAACAGGTCCGGGATCTGATTCCACGTCTGAAACTCGCGGGGGCTGTCGGCATACTGGAATATGATCTCAAAAAAGTGGTATGATGTTTCCCACGAATCTGTTCAACCCTTCAACCCAGGAGTTCCCGCATGCCGCTCACCCAAACGTGGACCGGTGACATTCCCCTGATGGTTTTGCTGCCTGGGCTCATGGGCATCGTGACCGCCCTTCTGGTCGTGCTGCTGCGCGCCAGCCGGTCGATGCCAGCCCTGGTTCCCATCCCGGTCCGTTCGCAGGAAATGGAACGCCGGGCAGCCCGCGCCCTGGCCAGAAAACGCCATCACGGGCTGGATGACTGATCCAAGTCGTGCCTGACATTACCAATTTGAAAAGGGGTTTTATCGATGGAAGTCAAAATTGAAGGGCGCCAGGTCGATATCGGCGACGAATTGCGGGATCGCATTCAAAAGCAGTTCGACAGCCTGGACCAACGCTTTGGTCCCCTGACCCATGGCCGCATCTCCGTGGAGCGCAAAGCCCACAACAATGAACAACGGGCCTCGGTGAAAACCGTCGTCAACGTGGCGGGCAAGACCATCTCCGCCACCAAGGAGTCCGCCACCGTGCTGGTCGCGGTCAACGAAACCCTCGACACCCTGACCGAGGAACTCCTCACCCACGCGGAAAAAAGCAAGAAAAGCCACCGCTGAACCCTCCGCACACCCGCTTCCCAAGACCTTCGGGAAGCGGGTTTCTCCCCCCTAATCCCGATACTGCTCCATGATCTGTCCAATCTCGGTTCTCATGCCGAGAAACAGTTGCGCCAGACCGGGATCGAAATGTTCTCCCGCCTCTCTGGCGACAAAATTCAGGGCATCCTCCACGCTCCAGGCTCTCTTGTAGGGCCGCACTGCGGTCAGGGCATCGAAGACATCCGCCACGGCGACAATCCGTCCAGCCACCGGGATCGCCTCCCCCTGCAAGCCACGGGGATATCCCTGCCCGTTCCACTTCTCATGATGGGTCAGCGACACCACGCCACCCAGATGCAAAATGGCGGATTTCTGCTCTCCGATGATCCTCCAGCCGATCTCCGGATGGGTCCGGATCACCTGGAACTCCTCTTCGGTCAGCTTGCCCGGCTTGAGCAGGATCGCATCCGGAACGCCGATCTTGCCCACATCGTGCATGGGGGAGGCCAGTTGCAGGATTTCCGCCTCCGCCTCGCACAGACCGAATCTCAAGGCCAGCAACCGGACATAACCGCTCACCCGCATGACATGCATGCCGGTTTCGTTGTCCCGGTAATCCGCCGCCCGTCCCAACTGGCGGATCACCTCCACCCGGGTCTCCTCCAGCTCCCGGTTGCGCAGTTCCAACTGGGCGGTACGCCGCGCCACCTGATCGGCCAACAGTTTCTGTTGATCATGCATGGCCAGATGGGTTCTCACCCGGGCCAGCACGATGGGTGGCGAGACCGGTTTGACCAGATAATCCGCCGCCCCCAGTTCAAATCCCTGGATCTCATCCTCGATCTGGGACCTGGCGGTGACGAACAGCACGGGAATCTCCCGGGAACGGGGGTCGGCCTTGAGGATGCGGCAGGTCTCGTAACCATCCATTTCCGGCATCATGATATCCAGCAGAATCAGATCCGGCGGGGTTGGAGAGAGGGCGATGCGGATGGCCAGACGTCCGCTGGTGGCCACCTGCAACCGGTAGAAAGGGAGCAGAATCTCCTTCATCAGGTCGATGTTCTCCAGCGTGTCATCGACGATCAGAATCCGTTTTTTTTGCATTGTCCCGGAGTTGCCCATCTGCTTCCATCCGACATCAATCAAGAGTGATATTTTCCGCCTTGGCCCAGTCACGCAACAGAGCCAGACACTCATCGAAATCATACTCCTCGAGAGCCTCCATCAACACCCGGATCCGCTCCCGTCGGGCCACTCCGCGCGCCAGGGGAACCATCTGCGCCACCACCTTCTCCACAGAGGAGTCGAACGTGACCAGCAACGCCTCGGCCTGACGCATCAAGGGTGCCAGGGCCTCGACTGTCTCGACCGACTCCTCCTCCTCCCCGCCCCCTTCCCGGGGCGCACCTTCCGGGGCCGCCATCCGGCTCAGCCGCTCCTCCACCAACTCCACCAGCCGGGCCAGCTCCCGGGATGTCCGATCCAGCAACTCTGGCAACCCCTCCAGATCCATGGCGCTTTTCACCCGGGTTTCGATCTCCCGGGCCATGAGCGACAAGCTGCGGGCGCCGATCAGCGCCGCCACCCCTTTCAGGGTATGGGCGGCATGCTGCACGGCTTCCAGATCGTTTTGCGCCAGGCATTGTTCCATCCTGTCGCAGACCCCCCGATAGTTCTTGACAAATTTCTGCAGCACGCTCCGATAGGTGACGGAATTTCCCCCCACATTCCGCAACCCGTGCAAAAGATCCACCCCGAAACCACTGTCCTCCGCCTCTGCCTCGACAGAAGCCTCCGGAGCAGGCACATCCTCCGGCCTGGAGCCCCCATCCTCCACCCAACCGGTCCATTCCGCCAAAATGGCAGACAGTTCACGGGGCATCACCGGCCAGGAGAGCAGATCATTCATCCCCTTCTCCCGGATGCGGATTCAGTTGACGAACCATCTCCCCCAGGGTATGGCGGGCCGCGTCAAAATCGTATTTTCCGATCTGGCCTGCCAGCCGGGTCAACCACTCCCCATACCCGGACGTTGCGCACTCCTTGCGCAGGATGGCCAGAGTGACATCCGCCTCGGCGTCAAACATCTCCAACTGTCGATCCAAATCCCGAAGCAACCCCAGATGGCGGGCATCGCACCCGGAGCGCTTTTCACCCGCCGCCACCTCCGGCGCTCCGACCACCTCCCTGGCGGCGATCAGAGGCTCCATCACGACGTACAGCCCTTCCAGAGCCTGAGAGATCTCCTCCAGAAGCGGTTCGATCCCGGCCCGCTCCCCACCGGCCCGAATGGCCGACTCCACCCGGGAAGCCTTGTCGGCCAGCTCGTTGGCGCCGATGGTGGCGGCAACCCCTTTCAGGGTATGGGCCAGCCGTTCCGCCGTGGCCAGGTCCGCCCCCGCCAACGCATGACGAATGGAGAGCGCCACCCCGCGCTGATTGGCCAGAAAACGGCTCACAAGCCCCACATAACCATCCAGATTGCCCCGCATGCGTCGCAGACCGGCCCTGGTATCCACCCCGGGAATCACCAGGGACAACGGGGCGGAACTCTCCGACAGCGCGGCCCCCCCTTCCCGAAGCTCCGGCAAAGGCTGCGGGGTGGCGGGCTTGATCCAGCGGGCCAGGGTGGCATACATCGCCTCCGGATCCACCGGCTTGGCGATATGATCCTGCATGCCCGCCTCCAGGCAACGTTCCCGGTCGCCCCGCATGGCGTTGGCGGTCATGGCGAGAATCGGCAGGTCGGCCAACCCTGCCTGTTCCCGGATCCGACGGGTGGCGGTCAGACCATCCATGACCGGCATCTGCACATCCATCAACACCCCATCCGGACGCTCCCGGACCACCGAGTCCAGGGCCTCCTGACCATTCCTGGCCACCGAAACCGTCACATTGGCCATTTCCAGCAGCTCGCGGGCCACCTGCCGATTGATCTCGTTGTCTTCCACCAGCAGAATGCGCGCCCCGGAGAGCCTGGCCCGGACGCCATCCGGATCCGGACGCTCCGGACCCGCATTCACACTCTCCCTGGAGCCGGCATGCCCGAAAATCTCCATGACCGCATCCAGCAACAGGCTCTGACTGACCGGCTTGACCAGAACATGATCGATGCCCGCCTGCCGACTGGCCCGTTTGATCACCCTGTCCTCGCCAAAGGCGGTGACGATCATGATCCGGGGGCTTGCCTTCAAGCCCGATTCATGCCGGATCCGGGTGGCCAGGGTGATGCCATCCGTCTCCGGCATCATGTAATCGGTGACCACCAGATCGAACGGATCCCCCGCCCGTTCCCCCTCCTGGAGGATCGCCATGGCTCCGGCGGCCTCCTCCGCCTGGGAAACCCGCAAGCCGAAAGAGGTCAAATAGACCTCCATCACCTTGCGGGCGCTCTCGTAATCATCCACCACCAGCACCCGCCGGCCATGCATCCGCGCCGACGAGACCAGGGAGGCCTGCATGTGGCGATTCGACACCCCCAGCCACACATCGAAAACAAACCGTGACCCCTCGCCGGGAGTGCTCTCCACCCGGATGGATCCCCCCATCAGGTCGATCAGCCGTTTGGAGATGGTCAATCCCAATCCGGTCCCTCCGTATTTCCGGGTCACAGAGGCGTCCGCCTGGGTGAACGCCTGGAACAGTCCGGAGATCTGCGCCTCAGTCATGCCGATGCCGGAATCCCGCACCGAGAATTCCAGCCGTACCGCCTCCTCCAGCCGCTCCAGCACCCGGGTGACGAGGAGAATCTCTCCCGCCGAAGTGAACTTGATGGCATTGTTGGTAAGGTTGAGCAACACCTGTCCCAGCCGCAACGGATCCCCCACCAGACTGGGAGGAATATCCACCGCGGTTTCCATCAGGAATTCCAAACGCTTTTCCTGAGCCTTCATGGCCATGAGGGAGGAGAGATTGCCCAGCACCTCTTCCAGGGTGAAATCGATGGACTCCATGTCCAGGCGTCCGGCCTCGATCTTGGAGTAGTCCAGAATGTCGTTGATGATGCGCAACAGGGAGGTGGCCGAGTTGTGAACCTTGCGGATGTAATCCTTCTGCCGAACGGTCAGGGTGGTTTGCAGACAAAGATGACTCAAACCGATGATGGCATTCATGGGGGTGCGGATCTCATGGCTCATGTTGGCCAGAAACTCGCTTTTGGCGCTCGCGGCGGCCTCGGCCTGGGCCTTGGCCTGGATCAGACTGGCTTCGAGCGCCTTCATGGCGGTGACGTCGGTACGGATGGAGACATAGCGAAACGGTTTGCCCTTTTCATCCAGAAAAGGGACGATGGTGGCCCGCACCCAATAGGGGGTTCCATCCCGGGAGAGGTTCATCACCTCTCCATGCCAGGTTCTGCCCTGGGCAATGGTACTCCACAACTCCCGATAGAACTCCCGGGAGTGCTCGCCGGATTTGACCATGCGGTGATTGCTTCCCAGAAGCTCCTCCCGGGAATAACCGCTGATGGCCACGAACTTGTCATTGGCATAAATGATGTTGCCCCGGACATCCGTGGCGGAAACAATGGCGTGCTCGTCCAACGCCAGTTTCTGGAACTCCAGTTCCCGCAGCACCTCGGCCCGGCTCGCCTCGATGCGCCGCCGGGTGAGTATGGTGAGGGTGACACCCCAGGACAGGAAGAACCCCGACAAAAGCGCACAACCCAGTATGACGGCAAACAGCGGATGATCCCGCAGACCATGCCAGGAGACCAGATCCCCATGGGGAGCCTCCGGCACGCCATCCCGGATGGTGCTGACCTCCTGTTTGCCTTTGTCCATGGTGTCGTGCAAAGCGCCCAGGATCCAGGCGCCCAACAGGATCACCAGCAATACCAGTCCCGCGTTGCGCAAAAACAGAGACCGGTTTTCCCTGGCGAAGACGCTGCACAGATGTTGCAGTTTCTTGCCGGATTCCACCCGCTCCTGTCCAAGATGAAAAGCCAGCAGCGCCAGAAGGATCAAACCAAAGAACAGGACCGCCAGCCCCATCTCCAACCGCTTCATGTCCAGCCAACTGGCGGGTTGCAGGGGATCCGGACAGCCGGGGAAAAACCAGGTGGCGGACATGGCGGTATAGTGCATGCCGGAGATGGCCATGGACATGATCAAAGGGCTTAACAACCGACCCGGACCCGCGTCCGGGTTGAGTCCCAGTTTCCGGGCCAGGGATCTGGCCTGAATGGCCAGGTTGGCCAGTCCCACGGCAACGAGAATCGAGAGCGCAAACAATGTTGGATCATAGCGCATGTCGGCCTGAAGCTGCATGGCCGCCATGCCCATATAGTGCATCAGACCGACCCCGGCCCCGACGATCAACCCGCCGAGCCACAGGCGTTGATCCTGCTCCTGCTTCTCTCCCACCAGGTTCAGCATCCAACCGGCGGCCAGCACCCCCGGCAGCGCGGAAAATGCGGTCAGGCCTGCGGCGTAACGAACGTCAACCGGCAGGGAATAGGCCAGCATCCCAATGAAGTGCATCAGAAAAGTGCCAATCCCCAGCGCCAGCGCCCCGAACAGCAGCCAGCCACCCCTCTGAAAACTCCATTCCCGATTGCGCAGATGATCAATGGTGGAAAGACTGGAAAAACACCCCAGAAATGCGGCAAAAAGCGACAGCGTCACCAATACGGGGTCGTATTGACCCGCATAGGCCTGAGAGCGATCCATTCCTGTGGCGATAAAATCGATCATTCCATCACGAATCCTGAATGGATGGTCTTCTTGCCGGCCAATACAATTCGTTACATTGTCGTTCTGGCAAACCGCGCCCTTTTTAAACCGCGCCCATTTCGGGATGTTGACTTTTGGAAAGCTTTGCGTATCCATCACCCAAAGGCGCCGCCTGCGGCGGTCTGCTGGGCGCGCAAGGGAATTGCTTTCGCCATTCGCTTTTGA
>JADGAB010000117.1 GCA_015232245.1 Magnetococcales bacterium
CAGGGGCCTCATTCCTGGACCCCACCAGGGGCCTCATTCCTGGACCCCACCAGGGGCCTCATTCCTGGACCCCACCAAGGGGGATAATCCCCCTGGACCCCTGCAAGTAAAATCAGGATCTTTTTGTGTTGCAAGTCATCCTCTATCAACCCGAAATCCCCCAAAACGCCGGCGCCGTATTGCGCACCTGCGCCGCCGCCGGCGCCCGGTTGCATCTGATCGGCCCCCTGGGATTCCGCCTCGACTCCGCCGGGGTCCGCCGGGCCGGCATGGACTATCGGGAGTGGGTCGATGTGCAACGCTGGAACGACTGGCCCAGCTTTGCCGACCAACTCCCCGGCGATGCCCGCCTGTTCGCCGCCACCACCAAAGCCTGTCAGCGTCATACCGACGCGATTTTTCAACCCGATGACTGGCTGCTGTTCGGCCCGGAAGGCAGTGGTCTGCCTGAGGCGATTCTCGCGTTTTGCGGGGAGCGTCGGTTGCGCATTCCCATGCAACCCCAGGCCCGCAGCCTGAATCTGGCCCAAAGCGTGGCGGTGGTGCTGTATGAGGCCCTGCGACAGGTGGGGTATGAAGGGCTGGTTTGATGCGAGGCTTATAAACCGCAACCAGTTCGGGATGCGTCGTTTTACCGATAGGGGTCCAGGGGGATTATCCCCCTGGTGGGGTCCAGGAATGAGGCCCTTGGGACTTTAAGCCTTTGGCGCGCTTTTCAAAAGGGAATTGCTAAAGCAATGCCCTTGCGCGCCCAGCAGGCCGCCGCAGGCGGCGCCTTTGGGTGAAAAAATCAACATCTTTGAAATGAGCGCGAATAATGGACTCTCCGGGGAACGGACATCTCCCCGGAGAGCTTCCCAAAAACCGCCTACTTCTTCTCTTTTTCCTTCTCTTTCAACTCTTCGTCGATCACGCTCTTGAACTTCTCGAAAGGCTGGGCGCCCACCACCCGCACGCCGTTGATGAAGAAGGTCGGAGTCCCCGTGACGCCGAGCTTCTTGCCGTCGGTGAGATCGGCGGTAATCCGGGCGCCATGCTTGCCGCTCTCCAGACACTTGTCGAAGGCCGCCTGATCCAGACCGACGGTCTTGGCGGCTTTTTTCAGCTCCGGGGGATCCAGATTGGTCTTGTCGTCGAACAGCAGATCATGCATGGGCCAGAACTTGCCCTGATCCGCGGCGCACTGGGCCGCTTCCGAGGCTTTGGGGGCCTTGGCGTGGAAAGGCAGGGGATAGTGACGGAAGACCATGCGGATCTTGTCCCCGTAAACCTCTTGCACCTTCTTCAAGGTGACCTGGGCGCGACGGCAATAGGGACACTCGAAATCGGAAAACTCGATGATGGTCACCGGAGCCTTGGCATCCCCTTTGGAAAGATCCTCCGGACCCGTCACCGTGAACCGGGGAGCCTTGAGGAGAATCTCCGGCTCGTACTGTTGCAAAAGCTTGCTCAGCACCTTGCCTTCGGCCTCTTTTTTGGCTTCGTCGAGGAGATGTTCCTTGATCTGCTCCTCCAGCCCTTCGCCGCTGTTGGGCAGCTGATCCTTGTTCTTCTTGATGAAGGCTTTCACTTCCGCGTCCGTGGGGGCGGGAACGTCGCCCATCAGCTTTTCCACCACCTGCTCGGCGGGAATCTTCTCGGCGGCACCCTTCACCGTGAGAATGTGCTCCAGGACCATCTCCCGGATTTTGGATTCCCGCAGTTCGTGGATCTTGGCGGCCAGACCCCGATCCACCTCTTCCAGGGTGAGTACCCAGCTGCCGACCTTGGCCACCGGCTCGGCCCGGGCGACGGGTGTCAGCAACACCAGACAGACCGCTCCCAGGGGAAGCCATAACCAGCGCGGGTTGAAACGACCTCTCGAAAGGTTCATTGTTGGTAAATCTCCGTGGCTCGTTGTTTGAATGCATCCACCATCCGCTTGGAGGCTTCCCCGAACAAGGGTCCGAGGGTCAAGTCCAACAGTCGGTTCTTGAATGAAAAGGTGATGTAGAAATCGATCCTGGTCCCTTCTTCCACCGGGGTGAAACGCCATTCGCTCTCCAGATCGCGAAACGGACCGGAGACCAGTTGAATGGTGATCCGTTCGTTGGGCACAACCCGGTCCTCGGTGTGGAAGGTCTCCCGCAATCCCTTGAAGGCAAAGGTCATCTCCGACATGAAACGGTTTTCCCGCTCATCGTAGCGCCGCGCCTTGACAATCCAGGGGATGAACTCCGGATAACGGTCCATGTCCGCCACCAGGGTATACATCTGTTCGGGGGAAAAGGAAACCAGGGATGTTGAGGTATGTCTGGCCATGCGTCAGGATTCAATCCATTTTTTAGCGGTAAACAACGGCGGCCCGGGTTTTGAACGCTGTGAGCATCCGTCTGGAGGCTTCAGAAAAAACCGGTCCCATGATCATCTCTTTCATGCGGCTTTGAAAACTGAAATCAATAAAAAAATCCACCCGGGTGCCGTCGCCTTCGGGAGCGAAGGTCCAGATGCTCGCCAGATATTTGAACGGACCATCCTTGAGATTGATCTCGATGCGTTTGTTCGGATCGATGATGTCCAGGGTGCGGAAGGTCTCCCGGATCCCCTTGAAGGAGATGGTCATTTCCGCCATGAACTGGGTGGGGGTGCGATCCCACACCCGGGTGGATGCGCACCATGGCAGAAAGTCCGGATATCGTTCCACATCCACCACCAGGGCGTACATCTGCTCCGGGGCAAAAGGAACCTTCTCACTGATGCGTATGCGCGGCATGTCCTGGCACCGATTTTCCGGAGATCCGAGTTGTGATTGTGGGAAGATTCCAATATGCTCGCTTGCGGATGGGATCGATCCGCGGCGGACCCCGGTGACGTCATTTTTGACCACCATCTGCTAGTATGACAACTCGGAGGCGCTATGAAAAGGAATTTCCCGTTGCCCTGTGTCAGACGCCAGCCATCGGGGGGAGAGCCATGATGACCCTGAGGGATCCAGGCCCCGCCACCTGGCCGGCTTCGGATGCGTTGCGGGCCAATCTGGCCCTGACCGCCGTGGAACAGGTGGTCATCGATCCCCGTCTGACCCTGCTGATGGAGGTGGTGCAGGGTTTTGCCGGCATTCTCAAGGATCTGGACCGACTGCTGATCGAACTGAACCATCCGTTTCGCAACTGGCAGCTCATTCTGCCGGAACTCAAAGGGTTTGTTCTCAAGAACGCCATCCGTTACAGCTCCCACCCCCGGGGTCCGGAGTGTTTTTCGCTGTTCTGCGACTTTTTTCTGCAGGCTTTGGCGGAGGTGGGCAAACCGGCCATCACCCGCATGGTGCTCGACGGTCTCACCGCCTATCTGGACAAACAGATCACCCTGCTGGCTGTGGAACGACTGCCGGAATACGCTCCGGCCATCGACCGGGTGATCACCCTGCTGGCGGAACTCTCCCCGGAACGGTTGCTGATGCTCTCCCAGAGCCATCATCCGCTGCGCCGCACCCTGTTGCGCCTTTTCGAGCGGTGTCGGGCCGCGGGCCAGCCGTTTCCTCTGGATCCCGGGCTCTGTCGTCAACTGGCGGTGCGTTCCCTCAACGCCACCTATGATCTCTGGCTCGACCAGTCGGATCCGGAGTGGTACACGGTGCGGGGTCATCACGAGTGCGCGGCCATCTCCCATCGGGCGCTGCGCACCGCCCGGGAGGAGCTGGACAACCTGACCAGAGAACCCGCCTCTCCGGAGCTTCTGGCCAGACTGGCCCTGCTGCCGGCCTATCTGGACATCGTGCGCGGCTACCGTGAGGCGGCCACGGCTTTGGGACGGCTGCAGACCAAAGGGGAATCCTCTGCGGATTCCGAACAACTGGCCGAAGGCCGCAAATTGCGCTTTCTGTTTCACATTCTTGAAACGGAAGGGCTCTCCATGATCCACGAGGAGACCTTGCGGGAGATCAACCGCGCCATGGCCCACCTGGTGGAACTCAAACAGAGCTATGATGATCTGCGGGACTCCTTTCTCAAGACCTTCGCCTTCTTGAAGGTCAATGTGGTCAAGTATCCCCACACCGCCCTGCAGTGCATCGACGCCCTGGGAATCGAGGTGTTCAAGCGGGACAACAGCCGTCTGGTGGAGGCGTTCCTGGAACAGGCGGTACGTTTCGGTTT
Source organism: Magnetococcales bacterium (assembly GCA_015232245.1). GTDB lineage: Bacteria > Pseudomonadota > Magnetococcia > Magnetococcales > Magnetaquicoccaceae > Magnetaquiglobus. The sequence goes on from JADGAB010000117.1 coordinate 4,134, forward strand.
CCAGTACCGTTCCGTCACCGGCGTGGGCAGCGACTGGCAGCCGATCTGCAATCCGGCCCATCTGAACAACATCCGGGTGTGGCTCAACCTGATCAATCTCAATCCCAAATGGTGTTCCACCCTGCTGTCCGCCCTGATCATCAACCTGAAGCTCTCCGGCACCCTGATCCGGGATACGGATCTGTTCCAGAAGGAGGTCACCCGACTCCTCAATGGGGATGTGGCGCCGGTCTTCAATCTGGTCAAGCAGTTCGCCCGTCTGCTGCCGGTCTACTACAACGAAATAGGCGCCGAAGGGGAACTGCGGGATGTCTCCACCGAACTGGACGAAATCTCCCGCCGACAGGACAGCCTGATCCATTTTCTGCGCAAGGCCTGTCACGTGGAGAGCACCAACCTGATGGTGGATCTGGTGCGGGAGATCCTGGAATACTGGCGCACCGGGGAGAAAAACCGTCTGGATGGTCTGGTGGCCGCATCCGCCTTCGAGACGATCCAGCCCCAGGGGATCTGGTTCGACGGGGTGCAGCGAGTCACCGCCCATCTGTTCTCCAGCATGGCCATCGACAATCCGGAACTGCTGCTCACCCTGCCACTGGATGCCATCGAACGGGCGGTGCGCGCCGTCACCGACGTGGGGGAGGGGGACCGGCGCCGGGTGCTCCTGTTGACCCGGCTCTACCGGCTGCTGGATCACAAGTATCACCCCAGCCGGCACGGGGTGCTGACGCTGGTGCTCAAGGCCCGGGAGTCGGGCATCGACGACCTGGACCAGCTCATCGAGGTGCTGGAGACCGGAGAGATCCGCGACGATGTGCGCCTCAACGCCCTGCTGCAGGCCATGGAGTCCCTGAAGGCGGTCATCTCCAGCCGGGAGACCTTTCCGGCCATGGAGGAGATCTATCAGAAACGCCATATCGCCGTGGACATCCCTTCGGTCTACGGTCGCTATCAGGAACGGAAATTCGACGCCCTGTCGCTTTTGTTCCGGCTGGAGGATCTGGCCAATGTCCATCTGGAACGGCTGGTGGAGCGCATTCCGGAAGGATTCATCACCCGGGCGGCCTTTTTCCGCATCGACAAGTACATGCAGTTTTATCTCCGCGCCCTGGAGCTCGACGGGGTATCCTCCCGCCGACTGGAGAACCTGCGGGGGGTGTTGATGCGTTTTCTGGAGCTCAACCAGTTCTCCTTCCATCAATACCTGGACATCTTCCGCAACTTCTCCGACGGGGTGAAGGAGATCATCCACACCTATTACGTGATCCATCATCGGGACAATCTCGCCGCGATCGTCCCCATGATCCCGGAACAGGCCATGGTCCCCCGTTACGCCGCCCTGCTGGACGGGGACGGGGCCGTCACCCTGGAACGGGTCACCGAATCCTTCATGCGGGATCTGATCGCCGAAACCTTCGGACTGCAGGCCTTCGACCGCTTCATCTCCCGGATTCTGCGGATTCTTTCCCGTCAGGAGGGCAAGCTGCCCACCGAGCTGATGAACAAACTGATGACCTATGACCCGGCCAAGCTGTTTTGTTCCGTGCATGATCCGGATCCCCGGGTGCGGGATCTGATCCATCTGGGCAACAAGGGGTTCAACCTCACGGAACTGGCGGGCATGGGACTGCCGGTGCCCGCCGGGGTGATCACCACCACCGAATATTTCCGCTGCCGGGAGGTGGTGCGCTCCTATTCCCTGGCCAGCTACGACTTCGTGCAACGTCTGCGGGAACGGGTGGCGACCATCGAGGAGGAGACCGGCCTCAAGTTCGGCTGCGAACGCAACCCCCTGCTGTTGTCGGTGCGCAGCGGCGCCTTGATCTCCATGCCCGGCATGATGCAGACCATTCACAATGTCGGCATCAACGAATCCATTGTCCGGGGACTGGCGGTCTGGTCGGGCAATCCCTTTTTCGCCTGGGACAACTACCGGCGGTTCGTGCAATCCTGGTGCATGACTTTCGATGTGAACCGGGGGGTCTTCACCGAGCTGATGCGTTCGGCCAAACGACGCTTCAACGTCAGGAAAAAAAAGGAGTTCACCCCGCAGCAGATGGCGGATCTGGCCCGGGAGTACCACCGGGCCGCGGCGGCCAATCTGATCGACATCCCGGATGATCCCTGGGATCAGTTGCTGGCGGGCATCAATCAGGTGATGGACTCCTGGAACCTGCCCAAGGCCCGGGAGTACCGGCGCATCATGAACATCGCCGATGACTGGGGAACCGCCGTGGTGCTGCAGCGCATGGTCTACGGCAATCTGCACCGCCACTCCGGATCCGGGGTGATGTTCACCGCCCATCCCCATCGGAAACTGGATCGGGTGGTGTTGTGGGGGGATTACGCCACCGGGGATCAGGGAGAGGATATCGTGGGTGGCCTGGTCTCCACCGACGCCATCTCCCTGGAACAGTGCCGCTATGACCGTCGGGATCCCTCGACCTGCCTGGAGACCCGTTTTCCCCAGATTTACGACGCCTTGCGCCGCGCCGCCAGACGGGTGATCCTGGAAAAGGGGTGGAATCATCAGGAAATGGAGTTTACATTTGATGGTCCCAGAGAGGAAAATCTTTTTTTCCTCCAGACTCGGGATATGATCACGGCCAAGGGACGCAATGCGATACGGGCGGTGTTCCACGACTCTCCGGAGCTGCGGGCCAGTCTGCTCACCCAGGGGATCGGCGCCAGCGGCGGCGTGCTGTGCGGTCTGGCGGTCTTCAACATGGAGGAGATTCAGCGCAAACGCCACGAAGAACCGGATGTACCTTTGATCCTGATCCGCTATGATACGGTACCCGAGGATATCCGGGAGATCTCCGAGGCCGATGGCCTGCTGACCGCCCGGGGAGGGCAAACCTCCCACGCCTCCATTGTCGCGGCCCGTCTGGAGAAAACCTGCGTGGTGGGCTGTGAGCTGCTCACCGTGCGGGAGAACTCCAGCCATTGCGAAATCGACGGCGTGGTCATTCAATATGGAGACGCCATCAGCATCGACGGCAACCGGGGCCTGCTCTACAAGGGCTGGCATCCGGTCACCACCGTTCTGGCTGGCGATATTGGTTTGTGAATCACTTTTTTGTAGGAGCATTCAGTCATGAAACTGGGAATCAATGGCATGGGTCGCATCGGCAAGCTCTCCTTGTGGACCCATGTGGCGCGCAAGCGCTTTTCCGGCATCGTGGTCAATCTGGGCCGGGAGGTGGGTTTGAGCCTGCAGGATCTGGCCCAGTCCGTGGAAAAAGACAGCACCTATGGCCGTCTGACCAACTATCTGCACGGAGTGAAAGCCACCCGGGTGATCGAGAATCTCGACGAGGCCACCGGCACCATGAGCATCGACGGGGTTCCGGTTCGTTTTCTCCGCTCCGGTCGCAATCCCCGGGAGCTTGCCTGGCGGGAAAACGATGTGCAACTGGTGGTGGACTGCACCGGCGTGTTCATCGATCCCACCCGCTCCTTCGACGCCCCGGAGGGGGCCTTGCGGGGCCATCTGGAAGCCGGCGCCCGCAAGGTGGTGCTCTCCGCCCCTTTCAAGATCAAAAGCCAGGGACTGGGCATGCCGGATGACGCCGTGACCACGGTCATGGGCATCAACGAGGATGCCTACGACCCCTCCCGGCACGCGCTGGTCTCCGCCGCCTCCTGCACCACCACCTGTCTGGCCTTCATGATGAAGCCGATCCTGGACCACTTCGGCGTGGACCGGATCCTCTCGGCCTCCATGGTCACGGTGCACGCCTCCACCAGCAGTCAGACCGTGCTCGACGCCATCCCCCTGGCCGGCGCCAGGGATCTGCGCAAAAGCCGCAGCATCATGAACAACATCATTCTCACCACCACCGGCGCGGCCAAGGCGTTGCGGCTGGTATTGCCGGAAATGGGCGACGTGGGTTTCATGGCCGAATCGGTCCGGGTGCCCACCTCCACCGGTTCCCTGACCATCCTCACCCTGAATCTCCAGTCCGAAAGCCGGGACCGTCCCATCAATCGCAACGACATCAACGGCGTCTACCGGGAGGCCTCCCAGGGGGCCTTCCGGGGCTATCTGGAGTACTCCGAGGAGCAGAACGTCTCCTCCGACATGATCGGTTTCCCCAAGGCCGCCACCGTGATCGAAGGCCAGGAGACCCATACCCGTACCGCCTTCATTCGTTTGAATCTGGATCGGGTGCCGGGTCTGCCCCCGGAGTTTCTCGACACCCTGGCCACCCTCCCCAAACACATTCTGGAAGCCCCTGTGACCCAGGTGGTGGTTTATGGCTGGTACGACAATGAACTGGGCAGTTATGCCAACATGCTTGCCGATCTGACCGAACACGTGGCCGGTCAGATGGTCTGACGCGGGCAGGTTACCAAAAAACTTTACAAGAGGGAGAGCGGATCCATGGAAACATCTCAAACAGATGCGGGCGTCACCGTGCCGGGCGCATTGTCGCCCATCATGCGAGGCGATGGCTCGTTGCGGTATGATATCGTCTGCGGCAAAAGTCTGGATGGGGTGTTGCCATCCGAAATGCATCAGGATCCAGCCATTCGGGTGATCATGGATCTGGCCCACACGGGGATGTTTCATCCCTTGTGCGAGGTGTTCGGCAATATCGGACTGGATCGGTTCATCGATGCCCGCAAGGCCATGAACGAAGCGGCCAATGACCCCCGTCTGGCCAACGAGCCTTACGGACCGGCGCTTCGCCACGCCCTGCTGCAGACGGCTCAGGCCATGAAGGATCGGGAGCCCAAAGCCCGGGCCGCCGAGCACCTCATCGCCCAGAACGATGCGGTGGATCATCTCTCCCGGGAGATACTCAACCTGGAGTCCCGCTGTTCCGTGGCCGGAGAGTCCAGGCGGCGTCAGCTCTCCTGTCGACAGGAGTACTGGCGTTTGTGGGAGTTGGCCTGGGCCGTGCGGATCTTCTCTCCGGACGAACGGGTCATCGAGTCGCTGGAAAAAATGTATGCCCACTATCCCTGTCTGGAGTTGCGGGAGGGAGAGCGCCGCAAGCTGCAGCTTCCCGGCGGTTTGCGGGATCCACGCTTGCAGGAGGAGGGGGCGGTGGAGTTGTGGTGAAGCATGAAGGATGACAACTTGTGAAAAAAGCGGGGGTCCGGGGGATGCATCCCCCAGGACTTTGAAACATAAACTGCAATCATTTCGGGATGTTGACTTTTGGAAAGCTTTGCGTATCCATCACCCAAAGGCGCCGCTTCGCGGCCTGCTGGGCGCGCGCGGGAATTGCTTCGCAATTCCCTTTGAAAAGCGCGCCAAAG
>JADGAB010000118.1 GCA_015232245.1 Magnetococcales bacterium
CGGTTTCGTGTGTTAAAGTCCCAGGGGCTTTGCCCCTGGACCCCACCAGGGGGATAATCCCCCTGGACCCCTGTCAGTAAAACAACGCCTCCCGAAATGGACGCGGTTTGTACAAACAAGCAACTTTTTGTTTCCATTCTCTCGGATCCACGTCAAAGGCCACCGATGTCAGAACATACCGAACGCGACCATACCCTGAAATTCGATCCAGAAATGCGCACCATGCCTCGGGAGGTGCGCAATATTCTGCAACCCGTGCGCATGGAAGGGGAGAGTCCGTTTCAATTCCGCTGTCACCCTGGAATCGACTGTTTCAATGCCTGCTGCGCCAATATCGAGATCCTGCTTACTCCTTATGATATTTTGCGTCTCAAGAAGCGCTTGAATCTGACGGCGGAAGAGTTTCTCTATGAATACGCCACCCCCTATACCCTGACCAAAGGGCAACTGCCCGTTCCCCTGATCCGCATGGATCCCGCCACCGGCAAATGTCCCTTCAACACCCCGGAAGGGTGTTCGGTCTACGCGGACCGCCCCGTGACCTGCCGTTACTATCCCATCGGCCTGGCCCTGATGCACAAGCAGGCGGCCACCGGCAATGAGGCGTTTTTCTATCTGATCAAAGAGGATTTCTGCCACGGTCATCAGGAAACCACCTCCTGGACCATCGACTCCTGGCGTCGGGATCAGGGTTCGGACGGCTATGACGATCACAACCAGAGCTGGATGGACCTGATCCTGCGTCGCCGCTCCGCCGGAGACGAGGTGCAGACCTCCCTGCAACTGTCGGAATTCTTCTACATGGCCAGCACCAATCCGGAAGAGTTCCGGCGCTTTGTGTTCGAATCGACCTTTCTGCAACGCTTCGACATCCCGGAAGAGACCATCGATAAAATCCGCGACGACGATGAGGCCATGCTGGATTTCGCCTTTGCCTGGCTCAAGGGGATTCTGTTCGGTGACAAGACCACCCCCGTCAAACCGGCGGCCACGAAAACATGAACAGCCGGGTCATCCGTCCCTGTGGTCTGGTGATCCGTGATCATACGGTACTGGTCATGCGCTACCAGTACGGCCCCCATGAACGTTTCAATCTTCCCGGGGGCAACCTGGAAGCCGAGGAGAGCCTGCACGAGTGCCTGATCCGGGAGTTCCGGGAGGAGCTTGATCTGGAGGTCGTCCCCGGGGAACTGCTGCATGCCGCCGAAACCCGTACCGACAAATCCACCCTGCATCTGGTTTTCCGGGCGGAGGCGGACGGAGAACCCCGTCTCAATCCCCTGGCATCCCGGGCCGCCGAGATCCTCTGGTTGCCGGAACATGCCCTCGTGGATGCTCCGCTCTATCCGGCCCTGGGGGGGGCGCTGGCCCGCTGGTTTGCGGGTCAACCCGATCCGGCCTATCTGGGCAGAATCGAACAGCCCTGGTACCGGTAACAACAGTCTTTTCGGTGTTCTTTCTGTGTTGTTTCTGACAACTTTGCCTGGGCAAGCTTTTTTTTTCCTGAATTACACAATAAATAATTGCTAATCATAAGCTCCCCTCTTTGGATTCTTGATATTTTTGCAGGTAATGATAAGAATCAGCGGAGACAAATGGTGTCTTTACAGATAAAATATATTAGAATCAATGTATTGATTGGAATTCAAACCCGCGGCGATCCGGGTGACGCAGGTGCGGTAAAATACACAATTAATTTTTCAGAATATTCTGATTTATTTAATATAAAATATGGGAATTTTAAATTATAGGGTTGACAGGCGGACGATCCCATTTCATGCTCTCATGAGACATTACGTCACGTTTATAACAGGATTTGACAAACCGCAAACCGGGAGAAGCACCGGCCCGAACAGAAAGCATCAATATGGAGGGGACGCATGGGGATGATCAGGAATGTACTGGCGATTCTGGGAGTGTTGGTGCTTGTCGGTGGAGGCTACGGCTATGCCAAGATGGCACCGAAACTGAGCCAGATAGATCCGGAATACATGGGAATGTACATGGATTTCGCATCCCGGTTGCTCGAAACCCTGGATCCGGGGGTGGCCATGACCTGGGCCGTGCCGGTGGAGAACCCGGATTTGACTCCGGCGGATATCAAGGAGTCCCTGAAGAGTCTGGCTTCCGCGAAGAATTTTCTGTTCGTGGGAGAGGCGCCGTTCTACAAGCAGGTGGAAGCGATCACGGGTCAGCCATATCGTCACATCGAGTTTCTGTCGTTCTGTGACGCCAAGGTGGGCAAGATGATGGCCGAATATCAGGATGCCTACACGGCCTTCATGCCGTGCCGGATTGCCCTGGTGCGTGACAAGCAGGGGAAATTGTGGCTGTACTCCATGAACCTGGACATGATGATCCATGGCGGCAAGCAGTTGCCACCTGAACTCAGAAAGGAGGCCATAAGAATTCGGAACGTCATCAAGGAGCTGATGGCGGGAGCCGCCAAGGGGGAATTCTGACCCCAAAACGGATCAACCTCACGCCGGAGTCAAAGAGACGGCGTGCCAGGGGAATCGGACTTCCAGGGAACGTCCCTATCATAATCGGTTAAGTACGGAGGGAAACATGCAACGAAAAAGAATCCACATGTTGGTTCTCGCGGGTGGGTTGCTGGGCGGGATGGTCCTGGCCGGTTCGGTGATGGCCGCCGATGCGCCGGCAGCCGCCGATGCGCCGGCAGCCCCCGCTGCAGCCGCTGCCCCGGCAGCCCCCGCTGCAGCCGCTGCTCCGGCTGCTGCCCCGTCCGCAGAAGCGGAAAAAGCCGCCAAGGAGGCGGCCATTGCCGCAGCCATCGCCGCACCGCCGGCAGATGCCGCCATGCTGGCCAACACCTGCGCCGGCTGTCATGGCACCAATGGGGTGTCGGCGGGACCCAGCATGCCGTCGATTGCCGGAATGCCGGCCAAGTTCCTGGAAGCCATGATGGCGGAATTCAAGAGTGGCAAACGTCCCTCCACCATCATGGGCCGGATCGCCAAGGGCTACACCACCGAAGAGACCGCCCGGATCTCAGCCTATCTCGCCAAGGCGAAATGGCAACCGGTTGCCAGCCACGCCAATTCCCAGATGGCCACCAAGGTGGATGCCGCCAAGGCCAAACAGGGCAAGAAACTGGTGGATCAGCAAAAGTGCGGCAAGTGTCACGAGGATGATGGCGTGACCCAGGACGAGGATACCCCGCGCATGGCCGGACAATGGGTGGATTACCTCTTGATCAAGATGCAGGATCTCAAAAATCAGCATCTGACCGTGCCCCAGCCCGAGAAAATGCAGAAAGCGCTCGACAAGCTTTCGCCCCAGGAGCTGGAAGATATCGCTCATTTCTACGCCAGTAAGCATTGATCGGGGCTTACAAGGAGGCCATGACCATGATGAATTTCACTCGTAGAGGTTTTGTCAAGTTGACGGGCGGTGTCGCTGCCCTGGGTCTGGTTTCGGCGCCGAGCCTCTCCTTCGCTGCGGCGAAGAAGCGTGTGGTGGTGGTCGGCGGTGGCTACGGTGGCACCGTGGCGGCCAAGTACATCCGCATGACGGATCCGAACATCCAGGTTACCCTGATCGAACAGAACAAGGATTACTACTCCGGGCCCTTGTCCAACTGGGTGATTGCCGGTTTTCGCAAGCTCGAAGTCCAGAAATGGGGCTACGAGGGACTGAAGAAGCATGGAGTGGAGGTGATCATCGACAAGGTGACCGGCATTGACCCGGCTGCCAAGAGCGTCACCACCGCCGGCGGCAAAAAGGTCGAATACGACCGCCTGATCCTCTCGCCGGGCATCGACTTCAAGCCCCTGGAAGGGTATGACGCCGAAGCCGAAAAGAAAATGCCCCACGCCTGGATCGCCGGTGAGCAGACCACGCTGCTGACCAAGCAGCTCCAGGAGCTCAAGGATGGGGATCCCTTCGTGCTGGTGGCCCCGCCGGATCCATACCGTTGTCCCCCCGGTCCCTACGAACGGGCCAGTCTGGTGGCGCACTATCTCAAGAAGCACAAACCCAAATCCAAGGTGATCATTCTGGATCCCAAGGACAAGTTCTCCAAGATGGGGCTGTTCACCGCGGGCTGGAAGAGCCTGTATGGCTATGACACCCCCAACAGCCTGATCGAATGGGTTCCCGGCGCCCAGGGCGGCAAGGTGACTCGCGTGGATGCCAAGTCCATGACCGTCTTTACCGACATGGCCGAGTACAAAAGCACCTGCATCAACGTCATTCCGGCCAACAAGGCGGGCGTTGTCGCCGAAAAGGCCGGCCTGACGGATGAAAAGGGGTTCTGCCCGATCAATTTCGAGACCTTCGAATCCACCAAGCAGAAGGATATCCACGTGATCGGCGATGCCAGCGCCGCCGCGGGTCTGCCCAAGTCCGGTTACGCGGCCAACTCCGAAGCCAAAGTCTGCGCGGCGGCGGTGGTGAATCTGCTCAATGGCAAGCCGGTGGGTATTCCTTCTTATGTGAATACCTGCTATAGTCTCATCAGCCCGGATTACGGCATTTCCGTGGCGGGTGTCTACAAGCTCAACGCGGGCAAGATCGTCGAAGTGGCCGGTGGCGTCTCTTCGGACAAGGCCCAGGATTTCGTGCGCAAGCAGGAATCCCTTTACAACGAAAGCTGGTATCAAAGCATCATGTCCGACACGTTCGGTTGATTGGAATCCAAAGAAAATTTGCAAGGATGCATGCAAAAGCGGGGTGACGAGCCCCGCTTTTCGTGCATCAGGCTTTCCGAGAGGTCAATTTTCCAAAGAAAGCGGGGGTCTGGGGGATGCTTCCCCCAGGGTTTTGACCTTGAAATATAAGCATTGATGACACCGCAACCAGAACCAACCCATTCCGAAAAGGAGGGGGTTGGAAACTCCCAAGGGCTGCGCTCTTGGACCTGCAAGACTCTTTTTGAAAGCTGTATCCGGATCCACCACGACAAGGCAGGTTGGTCATGACGGATGGCAAGCCCAGGGAAAAGATTCTCATTATCGATGATATTCCCATCAATCTGGCGCTTCTGTATGAGCTGCTGATCGAGGATTATGAACTTTCTCAGGCGGGCACTGGTCTGGCAGCCCTGAAACAGGTGGCCACCAATCCTCCGGATCTGATCCTTCTGGACATCATGATGCCGGAAATGGATGGCTTCGAGGTGTGCCGCCGCCTGAAGGCCAATCCAAAAAGCCGTTCGATCCCGGTGATCTTTGTCACGGCCCGGGCGGATGCCGAGGATGTGGCCCGGGGCATGGCTCTGGGTGCGCTGGATTATTTCGCCAAACCGTTTCGACCGGCGGTGATCAAGGCGCGCATCCGCAGCCACATGGACCGCATCCACGCGGAACGACACCTGGTGTTGGAAAAGGCCAGGGAACTCAAGGCGATCCAGTCCAGACTGGCCATCAGCGCCCTGCTGGAGACCTCCCTGGAACCTCTGCCACTGGAAAAACAGTTGGCCGTGGCCCTGGATATCATCCTGACCATCCCCTGGCTGGCGGTGGAGTACAAAGGATCGATCCATCTGTTCAATGCGGCAACCGAGCGGCTGGAACTGCTGGCCCATCGCAATCTGGCCCCCCATCTGCTCAAGGCCTGCGGGAATCTCCCCCTGGGAACCTGTCTGTGCGGACTGGCGGGTCTGAATCGGGAGATCATCTTCCGCAACAATCTGGACGCGGATCATACCGTCACTTTTGACGGCATTCGTCCCCATGGCCACTATTGCACCCCGATTTTGCATCAGGGAGAGCTGCTCGGGGTGCTGAACCTCTACGTGGCCAGTGGACATCAACGCTCCCCGGATGAAGACGCCCTGCTGGCCACCCTGGCCAATACCCTGGCCGGCATCATTCGCCATCGCCGTATCGAAAAGGCCCTGCAGGAGGAACGGCGTTTCATCGCCACCATCCTGGAAACCACCTCGGCGCTGGTGCTGCTCCTCGATCCGGCGGGCCGAATCGTCCGGATCAACGCCGCCTGCGAAAGCCTTTCGGGCCGGAAAATGGCCGAGCTTCTGGAACAGCCCTTCTGGAGTCCAACCTGGACCCCTCCGGATGACGCGGAACGACTCCAGGAGGTGATCACCCTCTCCGCCGAGGATCCGGCCACGGTCTCCTTTCTGGGACGCTGGATCGGTCAGGATCAGCAGGTGCGGCACATCTCCTGGAACCTGACCTTCCTCACCAGCACGGAAGGAACTTTGACGAACTTTCTGGCCACAGGCATCGATGTCACCGACCGGGTGCAGGCGGAAAAACGTCTCGAACGGATCGCCCATCACGATGCCTTGACAGGACTGCCCAATCGGCGTTTGTTCATGCTGTTCGTGCAGCAGATTCTGGCCCGCTGCCGTCGCCACAACCGTACCCTGACGGTGATGTTCATGGATCTGGACCGCTTCAAGGCGGTCAACGACACCTACGGACACGATGTGGGTGATCTGCTGCTCATCGAGGCCGCACAGCGCATCCGGGGCTGTCTCCGGGAAAACGATGTGGTGGCCCGCCTCGGCGGGGATGAGTTTACCGTCATTCTCGGCGATGACGCCCTGGAAACCGACAACATCGGCGTGGTGGCTCAGAAGATCATCGATATGCTTCAGGTGCCGTTTCATCTCCACGAGCATATCTGTCACATTGGAGCCAGCATCGGCATCAGCCGTTTTCCCGAAGATGGGGAGATTGCCGATGTTTTGCTGAAAAAAGCGGACATGGCGCTCTATGCGGTCAAAAAGGCGGGACGCAATCATTATCGGATGTATCATCCGGGGATGGAGTCCTGAACCGCGTCCATCACGGGATGTCAACTCTTGAAAAAAAAGCGGGGGTCTGGGGGATTCTTCCCCCAGGGTTTTGACTTTCAAACATAAAAATTTTCAATCATTACATTCAAAAACAGATTCTGAAATAGATTTTTATGTTTGAACGTCCCAGAGGCGTTGCCCCTGGACCCCACCAGGGGGATAATCCCCCTGGACTCCTATTGAGTAAAACAACGCATTCTGAAACGGATGCGGTTTGAATGGGGCTGGATGAGTCATGAAAATTGCCCATGTGCTGACGTTGATCATGGTGGTGCTGCTGGTCCTGCTGGCCGGAATCGGCTTCAAGCGGTTTCAGGGGGATGTGCAGGTGGGAAAACTTCTGGCTGAGAACAATTGCGGTGTCTGTCATGACATGACTCCCAACCGCAAACATGGCAAAGGCCCCTACCTGTGGGAGGTCTACAACCGGCCTGCCGGCGTGGTGGATTTCTCATTCAGTCCCGCCTTTCGCAAACTGGCGGAAGAGACCCCCTTTCTCTGGGATGATGACCATCTGGAGCGCTGGTTGATCAATCCGGTGGCCTTCATTCCCAACACCAAAATGGCCCAACACTCCAAGGATCATCCGGTCTCCTTCGATGGCATTCAAAGCTCTGGAAACCGCAAGGATCTCATCGCCTATCTGAAAAGTCTGCGATGACTTGCTGGCCCGTGTGCGAATCTTCCTTGCGTGAATGCTAAAAATGTGTTTATTCTTGAAGAATTGACATCAATCAAGTGATGTTGGAAGGTCTTGAACCTTCCCCTTTTTTCCTCAACGCGGAGAACCGGCAACCATGTTCGCAAACCTCTTCAATTGGCTTCGCAGTCCCAGTCAGAAGGCCGCAGGTCTGATTCTGATCGGCGGATTCCTGGCTGGATCCATCTTTTTCATTGTGTTTCACTTCACGATGAACGCCACCAACTCCATGAGCATCTGTATTACCTGTCATGAGATGGAGGGGGTCTATCAGGAATACAAAGAGAGCAAGCACTACACCAACCGCACTGGCGTGCGCGCCACCTGCGCCGATTGTCATGTACCCCATGGCAAGACCTTCGGTGACTGGATCGACAAGTTCCTCGCCAAACTGGAAATCGGCAGCAAGGATATCTATCATCATGTTATTGGCACCTATCCGGACAAGGCCGCCTTCGAGAAAAAGCGTTGGGATCTGGCCCAGAATGTCATTTCGACTTTGAAAAAACGTGATTCCAAGGAGTGTCGCGCCTGTCACAATTACGATGCCATGAAGTTGGAAGATCAGGACAAGTCGGCCTCCAAAAAGCACAAGAAGACCATGGAAAGCAGCGACAAAACCTGCATCGATTGTCATACCGGCGTGGCCCACAAGGTGCCGGAAGAGCCTGAAGCGAAAAAATAGGACGGACGAGCAGTCGTTCAACATCTACTGAGAGTTGATTCTGGAGGCATGAACCCATGAGTATGAATTCCGAGAGCACTCTGACCCGCAGGAGATTTCTGGGGGGCGCAGGCGCCCTGGCTGCGGCGTGTGTGGCAGCGGGCATGTTCGGTTTGCCGGCGCTGGTGTTGGCATCGGATGGCCCGGCCAATGTGGATGAGATCATCGCCAAGGATTTGGGCGCGGGTCCGATCAAGATGGAAAAGGTCAAGATCGACACCCCTCCCAAGGCGGAGAATGGCGCCTTGGTGCGCATGCCCGTTTCCGTGGATCATCCCATGGAAAAGGACAATTACATTACCATGATCAACATCTATGTGGACGACAATCCCAAGCCGCTGGTTGGCTCCTTCGAGTTCACGGAACTCTCGGGCAAGGCCGAGGTGGAGTTGCGCATCAAGATGGCCAAGGCCTCTCAGGTGCGGGCCATCGCCAAGACCAACAAGGGTCAGTTGTACGGTGCGGTTCTGAAGATCGAAGTGGCCGAGGGCGGTTGCGCCGGCTGATGGGTTAAAGAGCAATTCATCTCACGTTCAACGTTTGGAGAAGATCATGGCGGACATCGGAGAACCCAAGGTGCGCGGCCCGGAAAAGCCCCTCAAGAAGGGGGAAGTGGCTCTCATCAAGACTCTTATCAAGCATCCCATGGAAAGCGGGTTGCGCAAGGACAAGGCCACGGGCGATACCATCCCGGCGGATTATATCGAGGAAGTGACCGCCGAGTATGGCGGGGCAACGGTCATGAAGGCCAAATGGAGCGGCGCTGTTTCCAAGAATCCTTTCTTTTCGTTCTACCTCAAGGCCGACAAGTCCGGACCGGTCACAGTGACCTGGAAGGACAACAAGGGTACCAAGTGGACCGAAAAGGCCGAAATCAAGGTCGAATAGTTCCCGAAAGCTTCCAAAGCCCCCGCAAGGGGGCTTTTTTTATTACCGTATCCATTTCGGCACCACCCCATTTAACCGTGGTCGGGGAAGAAAACGCTCGCAGCCCCGCACGAAATCCTTTCAGGAATATTGCAACCACTTTTAAACCGCAACCATTTCGGGATGCGTAGTTCTACTTATAGGGGTCCAGGGGGATTATCCCCCTGGTGGGATCCAAGGGCAAAGCCCTTGGGACTTTGCCTTTGGCGCGCTTTT
>JADGAB010000119.1 GCA_015232245.1 Magnetococcales bacterium
GTCAAAAGCCAAAGTCAAAAGCCAAAGTCAAAAGCAAAGTCAAAACCCTGGGGGAGGAATCCCCCAGACCCCCGCTTTTTTTTCACAAGTTTTTTGGTTGGGCAATCTTTACTGGGTCCAGCGCGCAGCCTGTCCGGCCAGGGGGGTGAGGGTCAACAGGGTCTCTCCCACCCGGATATCGCAATTGCTCGGCAGTGGCGTGGCCGTGACCACCGGTTGCCAGCCCGCGGGTTCGGGTTCGCCGCGCAGCAGGGTGCCGTTGGTGCTCCCCAGATCCTCGATCATCCAGGATCCGGCGGGATCCAGAAAGATCCGGCAATGGTTGCGGGAGACCTGATCATCCTGCAGACCGATCCGCACGCCGTCCGGATCGGGCGCCAGGCCGTCCCGACCGATCACATACACCGGTCGCGCCGGCTGGTGATAGTGGAAATCATATCCATTGCACTCCGGCTCCTGAATGTGAAACAAAAGCTGCGGTACTTGCAGTGCCGATGCGAGGGAGCTGTCGGGGAAGCGGTTCATGTCCGTTCGTCCTGGTTGGAGAGTGCGCTTTCCGGCACTGCTAGCAATATACAGACCAAGAGAACCCTGCCTGATGCCAGAAGCCTTTCTGCGGGGCCTGGAAGGCCCATCCCGGATCCTTTTCACCCTGCACGCCGCGGCGGACGGAGCGGTGACAGTGGTGGATTCCCACCGTTTTCTCAACGAGATGCGCCGCTGGGCCGTGCGGTTTTCCCGGCGCCCGGAACCGGTGGTGGCCATTCTGGGCCGCATGACCTTGCCCATGACCGCAGCCTGGTTCGGCGCCATTCTGGCCGGTCGCCTGCCGGCATTTCTTTCCCATCCGAGCCGCAAGATCACCCCCGAGGATTACACCCGCAAGCTGGCCAACTATCATGAACGGTTCGGACGCTGCATCGTGGTGGGGGAGCGACAGGACCGGGAGGTGTGTGTGGAGCTTTTGTCTCCGGAGGATCCGGAACATCTGCCCGAACCCCCGGTTCTGCCCTGGCCGGAGTTCCGGCCCGAGGCGCCATTGTTTCTGCAATGCAGCTCCGGCACCACCGGCCTGCAAAAGGCGGTGGCCATCACTTCGTCCATGCTCTCCGCCCAGGTGATCGCCCATGCCGCCGCTTTGGGGCTCGATCCGGCCCGGGATCGGATGGTGAGCTGGCTGCCTCTCTACCACGACATGGGATTGGCCGGAGTCTTTCTGCCGGCGCTGCTTACCGCCACTCCGTTGCACCTTCTGGAAACCTTCGAATGGGCCGCCAATCCCTCCTGGCTGTTGGCCGTGATCGAGCGGGAAAAGGGCACCCTCTGCTGGTTGCCCAATTTCGCCTTCTCCTGGTTGGCGCGGGTGGGTGGCAGGTTTGATCTCTCCGCGATGCGGGGGTTTGTCAACTGTTCGGAGCCGGTTTCCGTCGGGGGGTTCGAGCGGTTCCGGCAAAGCTTTGGCGTGACGGGGGGGCAACTGGCGGTCTGTTATGCCCTGGCGGAAAATGTCTTCGCCGCCACCCAGACCCGGTTGGGTCAAACCCCGGGATATCTGCTGCTCGATCGCGCCGCGCTGGCCAGACGACAGGTGCGGATTCTGGGAGAGGGGCTGGCGGGGGAGTCCCCCGGGGGCGAGTCGCCGGAAGGGGCCACGGCGGTATTCGGTTGCGGGCCACCGGTGGCGGGGGTGGAGGTGCGCATCGCCTGCCGCTCGGAGGAGGAGTCGGTGGGGGAGATCCTGCTCGCCGGTCCATGCGCTGTCAGCGGCTATCATGGACAACCCCCGCCCCGGGAGGACGGGTGGTTTCCCACCGGGGATCTGGGGTTCTTCCATGCCGGAGAGCTCTACGTCACTGGCCGGATCAAGGAGTTGATCATCCACAATGGCAAGAATCTCCATCCGGCGGACCTGGAAGCGGTGGTGGAGAGCTCCCCGGAGGTCCATCCTGGCCGGGTGGCGGCCCTGGGACGCCTGGATCCGGGGGTGGATTCGGAACAGGTGCTGGTGCTCTTCGAACCAGCCCGGGAGATGACCCTCCTGGAACAACAAACCCTGCGGGCCACCCTGCGCGCCCGGCTGGATGCCCTGTTCGATATCCGCTCCGAGGTGGATTGCGTACCCCGCAACTGGTTGAAAAAGACCTCCAGCGGCAAGATGGCCCGTGGGGAGAATCTGAAACGCTATGGGAACGCTCTCCAGACCACGGTCCATCTGGTGGGAGACAGCCATGTGCGTCTTTTCTGGAGCGGTCCCACCAGCCATCACAACCGCTATCGGCGCATTCACTCCCATTGGGTCGGGCTGCTCTGGTCGGACAACTGCATGCGCACCTTGCCCTTTTTTGCCGGTCTGGTGACATCCCTCAAGGATTCGGATGTGCTGATCGTCTCCTGCGGCGAACCGGAATGCCGTTCGGTCTTTGCCGTGGATCCGGATCCGGTGGCCCGGATGCAGCGCTCCGTGGATGCCTGTCGGCAGTTCTTCCTTGCTCTGCGGCGTCTCTGGACCGGACGCCTGGCCTACATGACCGGCATTCCCACCCATCCGGAGAACATCGACAACGGGGATCCCCAGTGGCCCATCCGGGGCACCCCGGAGGCGCGTTATCGCTGGCAGGCCCGGTTTTATGCCGCCATGCGGGGGCTTTGCAACGAACTGGCGATCCATTTTCTGGATGTCTGCACCCCGCTGCTGGGTGACTCCGGTTTTCTGGATCCGGCGTTTCTGTGCGACAAGGCCCATCTGGATCCGGCCCATGAAGGGGTGATTCTAAAGGTTTTGTTGGAGAGATTCGGCTATCTGGATCTCTCCTCCAGCGATCCGGCCCCGGAATCCCGGCTCTGGGACGGGAGTTTTGATCATTATCGGGCGCTCATGCAGCAGAAGATCCGCGCCATGCAACCCCTGATCCGCGACTCCGACTGGCATGCCCTGGTCTCCGGCGGGGTGTTGGACTCTTTGAGCATCGTGGAACTGGTGGCCATGCTCGACCGGACGTTTCATTGCCACATCGATCCCGCCCGGTTGCGGCGCGAGGATTTCGAATCTCTGGAGCGGATCTGGGAGCGGTTTCATGCCGACCATTAGTTCTTTCTATGGTATCTTGATCCGCATGTATTTGGATGAGCATGCACCACCGCATTTTCATGCCATTTACGGAGGCCATTCTGCCAGTATCGATATTCAGGCATTACAGGTGATCAAAGGAGACTTGCCACGTCGGGCGCAAGAGCTGGTATTGGATTGGGCAGAGCTGCATCAGGAGGCGTTGCTGCACAATTGGGAGTTGTGCCGACAACATCGCCGCCCAGTGGCAATTGAACCGTTGTGTTGATGTAAATCCGGGAGGCGATGTTTATGTACTGGGATGTGGTGGAAGCCAGGGTTCTGGATCATCTTGAGTTTGTCGTGACCTTTGCGGATGGTCTTTCGGGACGGGTCCGCATGCTGCCGTCTCATCTGTACGGTGTTTTCGAGGTTCTCAAGGATCCAGGTTTTTTTAATGAATTGCAGGTCGTACAGGGTTGCGTCACCTGGCCGGGGGAGTTGGATCTCGCGCCGGATGCCATGTACGACGAGATCCGGGAACACGGGGAGTGGGTGTTGTCCTGAACGCCACCCCTTGCGTAAATTTTCAAGACGGGCTTTCAAGGCCGGTCGAGAATCCAATCCCCCAAAATCAGATGATCGAGCCCCATGGAGACAAAGGCGTCGATGGCCTCCCGGGGGGTGTGGACCAGAGGGGCGCCGTGGGGATTGAAACTGGTGTTGAGCACCACCCCGAATCCGGTGGTTTGACGCAGGGCGGTCAGCAGCCGGGCCAGCCGGCCCGGATCGTCATCCGCGACCATCTGGGGACGGCAACTCCCGTCCCGCCCCGTCACCCCGGCCAGGGGAACCCGGAATGGCTCCCGGACATGATACAGACTGGTCATCCAACGGTCCGGCGGGCCGTGGTGATCGCTCAGAAGCCGTTGGGCTTCGCTGTCCAGCAGGGTGGGACAGAAAGGTTGATACCAGGAGCGCTTTTTCAGACGGATGTTGAGCTGATCCCGCACTCCCGGCAGATCCGGCCTGGCCAGCACGCTGCGGGCCCCCAAAGCCCGGGGACCGTACTCCATGCGTCCCTGCACCCAGCCGATGATCCGGCCTGCGGTCAACAGCCGGGCGGCCTCCGGGACCGGATCCCCCAGATATCGATGGGGCAGACCGCTGGCGCGCACCACCTCGGCGATGCTCTCCGCCGCAAGCGCCGGCCCCAGATAAAGATCGGATAACATCGGGGTGCGCGGCGCTCCCGCCAGACAGGCGGCCCCCAAAGCCAATCCGCCGTCTCCCATGTGGGGAAAAATGCTGCAATGCTCCACCTCCGGCAGGGTGCGGATGCGCTGGTTGAGCCGGACATTGGCGAACACCCCTCCGGCCAAAGCGAGACGGTGGCCGCCGGTGTGGGCCAGGGCCTGGCGGACCAGTTGCACCACCCAGGTTTCCAGGGCCTGTTGGGCCAGGGCGGCGAAACGTTCCTGAGGCTGGCTCCAGTAGAGGCGCTTCAAGTGCCGCGCCAGCCCGGAGGCGTGCAGACGGGCGTGAAATCCCAGTTCCCGCACCTCGATCAGCTCCAGCAGAGGGTTGCTCGCCGGATCCGGGGGCGGGGCGTAGTCGGCCAAAGCCATCACCTTGCCCTCGTCCTCCAGCTCCCGCAGATGCATCAGGGTGGTGACCTGTTCGAAAAAGATGCCCACCGAGTCCCGGGCCGCCACGGAGGCCAGCGGCCTGAGTTTGCCCCCCTGAAACCAGTGCAGCGAGCCGGAGCGGCCATCGCCCACCCCGTCCAGGGTGATCACCAGGGTGTCGTCGAGTCCTGATGTCCAGGCCGCAGCCGCGGCGTGACAGAGATGGTGATCCATCAGGGTCAGCCGGGCTTCTCCCAGACCCAAAGCGGCCAGCTCCCGGCCCAGGGCCTGTTCCGACAGCCAGCGGGTCAGCCGGTTGCCGGGCCACTCGGTGAGGTGATACTTGGCCAGACGGGTCGCGGGATCCAGCAGCCCGGGCCACGCCAGACGTCGCCGCAGACGGTAATAACGCTCCTTGGACTCCGGCCAGAGTCGGCTGATGGTCTTGGCCCAATCGGCGGTGCAGCCAGCCACCTGAACCACCTGCTCTCCCCGGAGACCGCCCTCTTGTAAACAGGCGCGGATCGCCTGACGGGGAAAACAGACCTCCAGTTTGCGCCGCGTCAGCCGCTCCTCGTTGATGGCGCAGACCAGCCGTCCATCCACCAGCAGCGCAGCCCCCGAGTCGTGGCCGTCCCAGAACCCCAGAACGATGTCGTTCGTGTCGGCCATCAGAAGAACAGATCCCTGATGAGCACATAGCCGTAACGCAGCCAGACCCGGGAGAGCCGGATCTTGGAGTCCCCGAAGATGCGGGCATGCTCGTGACTGGGAACCTCGGCGAGGCGATAGCCTTTTTTCAAGGTTTTCATGACCATCTCTTGTTCGATGGTGGTGATCCGCTCTTGCAGGTCCAGCTCCTTGAGCAGCGCCACCCGCATGGCCCGGAAACCGTTCTGACTGTCGCTGATGGTCACCCGAAAGCGCCAGTTGATGCAGGCGGTGATGAAGGCGCTGCCGGCCAGTCGGAAGAACTCTTGAAACGAGCCGTGCAGCTCGCTGGAGCCGCCGGTGAGCCGGGAGGCCTGCACATGATCGGCCTGCCCGGTCAGCAACGGGTGCATCAGCCGGGGGATGTCGCAGACATTGTGGGAGCCGTCCGCGTCGATGAACACGACGAATTCGGTGGCAATCTCCGGAATCACCCCCCGGATGGCGCACCCTTTGCCCAGCTCCCGGATCCGGATCACCCGGGCGCCGGCCTGTGCGGCCAGTTCCGGGGTGCCGTCATCCGAGAGGGAGTCGGCCACCACCACGTGCGGGGTGAGGGTGAGACAACACCGCACCATCTCCACGATGGTTTCCGCCTCGTGACGGGTGGGAATGACGATGGTGAACGGGGATGAGGAGGGGATCATGATGGTCTCACGGGGGCAAACGCCAACGGCAGATTGCCCAGAATGGTGGGGTAGGCGTCACAGGGGGTCCAGCAGCCCGGACAACGGGATGCGCGGATCTCCCCGGTGATCTCTTGGGCTGCGGAGCTGGCCAGCAGCGCCCTCAGATCAAAATCGAAGGCCCGGAGATTGCCTGCGGGCCGGTCCCAGATGCTGCACGGAAAAACCGTGCCGTCGGGGGCCAGGAACAAAGAGGAGCGCAAGGCCCGGCAGGGCATGGGATGGCTCTTGCCCCGGATGAAGGCCAGGGCGTAATCCAGGTAGCAAAGCTCCAGAAAGCGGATGGGATGAAACGGTTCCCGACGTTTGATCGCCCGGAAGGCGGTGATCTCCCGGACAAAGGCGGCCTGGTTCTCCGGAGAGCGCAACGGGTTGGCGCTGTTGGCGTAATAGTGGGACGAGTGATGGGCGATGTTCATGTGCCAGACACGGCTGTCCAATCCGGGGAGCGCGGTTTGCACCTGCCGCATGGTTTCCGTCAGGGCCTCCAGGTTGAGATCCGACAGGGTGTAGCCGAAAAAGAGTTGCAGGCGGGGATCGGGATGGCGTTGGAAATGACGCCAGATCTCCAGCGCGTGTTGCCAGTTGCCGGTGACTCCCCGCAGGGTGTCATGGAGGGTTTCCGGGCCATCCAGGCTCAAGGTGATGGTCAGACGGGCGGGATTCTGGGCGAGAATCTCCTGGACGCGCTGGATGACCAACTGTGGAGCCACCGCGTTGGTGGGCAGATGCAGATGATACAGCCTGGAGGAGTGACGCAGCAGCGCCTGGGTCAAGGCGGGCAGATCGGGTCGCAGGAAAGGTTCCCCGCCGGTCAGGTCGATCCAGGAGAAGTACGGGTTTTTCTGGAAGAACCGGGTGATCTCCTCCAGGGAGAGGGGTTCGGGGGGTTCGGATTTTTTCCAGATGTCGCAGGCCAGACATCGGGAGTTGCAGCGATGGGTGATCGCGAAGGTGAGTTTGTAGGGTGGCCTGGTCCGGTTGAAGTGGGAATGCACAATGGCGCGGGCCAGGTGCCAGGATGGCAGAAGTGGGATCAAGGCGAGAACACTGGATTTCGGGAACAAGGGGGAGAAAAAAGTGGAGCGGGTGAGGAGAATCGAACTCCCGCCTTAAGCTTGGGAAGCTTAGGCCCTACCATTAGACGACACCCGCAAGGTCAGCTCTTTTGAATGGGTTGCCTTAACCGCAGATACTAGGGGATTTCCTTCGGCGGGTCAACCTGGAATTTCGTTGCCGTCCCATGCGGGGGAGAAGAAAAAGGGTTGGCAAGCCTTCCGGTTCCGGGTAAAAATGGAGGAATGGAAACCAGACCCCCCCCCTCCCACTGGCTCGATCGCGTCTCCTGGCCCATTCTGCTGATTCTGGCTGGCTGGCTGGCTGTGGCGCCCATTCAACCGGAACCCCATCTGGTGGAAAAGGTGCGCATGCTGTTTGCCGGAGAGCTTGTCCGTCCCATCGATATTTTCGATCTTTTTTTGCATTCGGCCCCTCTGGTGGTCGTGGTGGCCAAGGGGTTGCGTTTGCTGCGTCTGCGCTCCGGGACATGAACGTCGTCCTGATCGGCCCCCGTGGCGTGGGAAAATCCAGTGTCAGCCGGGCGTTGGCACGTTTGACCCGCTGGCCTTTGCTGTCGTCGGATCTGCTCATCTCCTATGAAAACGATGGTCTGGCCATCCCGGATCTGCTGCGCTTGAGCCGTGGGAACTGGCGTCGGTTCCGCGAGCTGGAGTTTGCCGTGATCGCCAAGCTCGCCTGTCTGGATCGGATCATCATCGACGCGGGAGGCGGGGTGGTGGTGGACCTGGATGGGGAGGGGGCGGAGATCTACAGCGAACGTAAAATGAATGCCCTGAAACGCAACGGCTTCGTGGTGCATCTGACCGGAGATCACGCCCGGCTGGCCGCCCATGCCGCCCTGGATCCCAACCGTCCGGCGTTGAGCGCGGCCCATTCCGAAGAGGAGATCATGCGTCGCCGGGAGCCCTTCTATCAGCGCGCCGCGGATCTGACCCTGGATACCACCCATACCCGGCGTGTGGATCTGGCCCAGCGGATTTTCGATCATCTGGCGGAGCTGGATTTTTAGTTCCACCGGGTCAAAGCCGCATCGATCAGAGGCTGTTTCTCTGTCTGTTCTTTGTACAGCGCATGCATCGAAAGCCGATGGACCGGGGCATCCGCCACCAGAAACAGCCGTTCCGCCGTCAGATCCTCGCTTACCGTTTCCCGGGGCAGATAGGCCGTTCCCCCGCAGGTCAACAACCATTCGCGGGCGTGCCGGGCCTGGGAGGTGGTCAGAACCGGGGCGGCCCGCACCGGCCAGAGCCGTTCGATCTCCTGACGAAAGGAGCGGCCCCACTCCACCCAGACCACGCCCGATTGGACGGAGGTCATGGCGGTACGGACATTCAAGCCTGGCCGGGAGGCCACCAGCACCAGGGCCATCCCCGGCAGATCCCGAATCACGCAGCCCCGGTCCCGGGGTGGATCCACCACGATCCCCAAATCAAGAACGCCGTTGATGACATCCCGGACCACCAACTCCTCGTCCTGACAGACGCAACGCAACGCCGGACACGCCCCCCCCTGACGCCAGGCAATCAGACGGGCAGGCAGCCATTGATCCCACAACGCCACTCCCGCCCCGATGTTCAAGGGAGGATCGGCATGCTCCTCCCCCCCAATCGTGCGTCGCGCCTCCTCCCACAGGGCCACCAGCGCTTCGGCGGAGGGCAGAAAACGCCGTCCAGCCGGAGTCAGTTGAATGTCGTTGCGCTTGCGGGTGAACAGCGCCATGCCCAGGATCTCCTCCAACTGCTTGATCCGGGTGCTGATGGCCGACTGGGTGATGAACAGACTGCGGGAGGCACGCCCGAAATGTCGGGTGCGATGCACTTCCAGAAAGGTGCGCAACTGGTCGATGTCCATGGCGTGGGACGCAGGGTCAAAAAAGGTTCACTGGGGATCTGGTTGATCGGATCTTCCTATGGTAACATCTCTTCCGAGAGATGCATGGAAAAAATCGATTGCCATGATTGCTGGAATTTGATCGAAAATTGTGATTGATCATAG
>JADGAB010000011.1 GCA_015232245.1 Magnetococcales bacterium
ATCGGTACGCAAGGCGGCAAACGCGGTGGCCGTGGAAGAGACGCTCACCGCGTCGATGGTCCCATCCAGGGCCGCGGCCACGGCGGAGCTGTCGCCGCCCGCGTTGGCATCCCCCCAGGTCACCACGGAGCCATCGGAACGCAGGGAGGCAAACGCGGAAATATTGGAGAAGGTCTTGCTCACTCCCACCAGCTTGCTGGCCACCGCCGTGATGTCGCCGCCGTTCTTGGCATTGCCCCAGGTGACCATGGCGCCGCTGGTGTTCTGGGCGTAAAAAGCGGAGGTGTTGCCGAATTCACCCAACGAGTGGCCCGGGAAGGTGTAAACCGTCCCGGTACCGGTGGCCGAGGCGCTGTGACCGGCAATCATCTCCCCCGCCGCGCCTGACAAGGGATCCGCACCCCCTGTGACATTCACCTTGTCCTTGATGTAACCGGTGGCAAAGGTGGCAAAGGCATCCACCTGGGCATCCGCGTAGTTGGTGAACAGATCAAACCAGAAGGATTCCGTCCCTTCGGTCAGGGTGTCCGTCAGGGTGGTCACCGTCACGGTCTTGCTGGTCTCGGTGGCGGCGAACTTCACCTCCTGGGCGACAAGCGCCTGAAAATCGCTGCCACCCTTGGCGGAATTGTTCGTGGTGCTGACATAGACCGTGGAGGCGGAACCGGAATCGCTGCGGGTGATGGTGAAGGTGACACTCCCCCCTTCGGCCACAGGACTCCCCAGAGCGGTGCTGCTGGCGATGGTATAGGTATAATTGGCCACCGGCCCATCCTTGATGTTGCCGGAGGAGAAGGTCGCGTATTTGTCCACCTGGGCATCGGCATAAGTGGTGAACAGATCAAACCAGAAGGATTCGGTCCCTTCAGTCTTGGTGTCCTGCCAGGTGTTGACCGTGACCGTCTTGCTGGTCTCGGTGGCGGCGAACTTCACCTCCTGGGCAGTCACGGCCTGGAAATCGCTGCCCCCCACGGCGGAACTGTCCGTGGTGCTGACATAGACCGTGGAGGCGGAACCGGAACCGCTGCGGGTGATGGTGAAGGTGATGGCGTTGCCTTCGGTCACGGGGGTGGTCGAATCCGCGCTGCTGGTGACGGTGTAGGTATAGCTGGCCGCCACGCCATCCTTGAGATAGCCACTCGAATAGGTGGCATAATTATCCACCTTGGCATCCGCATAGGTGGTGAACAGATCGAACCAGAAGGATTCGGTCCCTTCGGTCAGGCTGTCCTGCCAGGTGTTGACCGTGACCGTCTTGCTGGTCTCGGTATCGGCGAACTTCACCTCCTGGGCAGTGATGGCCTGGTAATCGCTGTTGCCCTTGGCGGAGTTGTCCATGGTGCTGACGTAGATGGTGGAGGCGGAACCGGAACCGCTGCGGGTGATGGTGAAGGTGATGGCGCCCCCTTCAGTCACCGGGGTGGTGGAGTCGGTGCTGCCGACGATGCTGTAGGTGTAGTTGACCACCGGCGCATCTTTGATGTAACCGCTCGAATAGGTGGCATAATTGTCCACCTTGGCATCGGCGTAGCTGGTGAACAGATCAAACCAGAAGGATTCCGTTCCTTCGGTTTTGCTGTCCTGATAGGTGTTCACCGTCACCGTCTTGCTGGTCTCGTTGGCGGAGAAGTTCACCTCCTGGGCGCTCACGGCCTGAAAATCCGTCCCTCCCGTGGCCGAGTTGTCCGTGGTGCTGACATAAATCGTCGAGGCGGAACCGGAACCGCTGCGGGTGATGGTGAAAGTGATGGCATTGCCTTCGGTCACAGGGGTGGTCGAGTCGGTACTGCCGGTGATGGTGTAGGTGTAGTTGACCACCGGCGCATCCTTGATGTGACCGGAGGAGAAGGTGGCGTATTTGTCCACCTGGGCATCGGCGTAACTGGTGAACAGATCGAACCAGAAGGTTTCCGTACCTTCGGTCAGGCTGTCCTGATAGGTGTTGACCGTGACGATTTTGCTGGTCTCATAATCGGCAAACTTGATCTCCTGGGCGTTGATGGCCTGAAAATCCTTGCCTGCTTCCGCCGAACTGTCCGTGGTGCTGACATAAATGGTGGAAGCCGAACCGGAAGCGCTGCGGGTGATGGTGAAGGTGATGGCGCTTCCTTCGGTCACGGGAGTGGTGGAATCGGTGCTGCCGGTGATGGTGTAGGTGTAATTGACGACCGGGGCATCCTTGATGTGACCGGAGGAGAAGGTCGCGTAATTGTCCACCTTGGCATCGGCGTAGCTGGTGAACAGATCGAACCAGAAGGATTCGGTTCCTTCGGTTTTGCTGTCCTGATAGGTGTTGACCGTGACGGTTTTGCTGGTCTCGTTGGCCGCGAACTTGATCTCCTTGCCACTCAGCGCCTGGTAATCGCTGCCCCCGGCAGCCGAGTTGTCCGTGGTGCTGACATAGACCGTGGAGGCCGAGCCGGAACCGCTGCGGGTAATGGTGAAGGTGATGGCGCTCCCTTCGGTCACGGGGGTTTCCGAATCGGTGCTGCCGGCGATGGTATAGGTGTAACTGACGACCGGGGCATCCTTGATGTGACCGGAGGAGAAGGTCGCGTAATTGTCCACCTTGGCATCGGCGTAACTGGTGAACAGATCGAACCAGAAGGATTCCGTCCCTTCGGTTTTGCTGTCCTGATAGGTGTTGACCGTGACGGTCTTGCTGGTCTCGTTGGCCGCGAACTTGATCTCCTGGCCACTCAGCGCCTGGTAATCGCTGCCCCCGGCAGCCGAACTGTCCACGGTGCTGACATAGATCGTGGAGGCCGAACCGGAATCGCTGCGGGTGATGGTGAAGGTGATGGCGCTCCCTTCGGTCACGGGGGTTTCCGAGTCGGCGCTGCTGGCGATGGTGTAGGTATAGCTGGCGACCGGGGCATCCTTGATGTGACCGGAGGAGAAGGTGGCGTAGTTATCCACCTGGGCATCGGCGTAGCTGGTGAACAGATCCAGCCAGAAGGATTCCGTCCCTTCGGTTTTGCTGTCCTGATAGGTGTTGACCGTGACGGTTTTGCTGGTCTCGTAGGCGGCGAACTTGATCTCCTGGGCATCAAGCGCCTGGAAATCACTCCCCCCTTCGGCAGAGTTGTCCGTGGTGCTGACATAAATCGTGGAGGCGGAACCGGAAGCGCTGCGGGTGATGGTGAAGGTGATGGCGCTCCCTTCGGTCACGGGAGTCTCCGAGGCGGTACTGCTGGTGATGCTGTAGGTATAGCTGGCCACGGTCCCGTCCTGGATGTGGCCGGAGGAGAAGGTGGTGTAGTTATCCGTCTGGGCATCGGCATAGCTGGTGAACAGATCCAGCCAGAAGGATTCGGTCCCTTCGGTCAGGCTGTCCTGATAGGTGTTGACCGTGACGGTTTTGCTGGTCTCGTTGGCGGCGAACTTGATCTCCTGCCCGTTCAGCGCCTGGTAATCGCTGCCTGCCAACGCCGAGTTGTCCTTGGTGCTGACATAAATCGTGGAGGCGGACCCGGAAGCACTGCGGGTGATGGTGAAGGTGATGGC
Source organism: Magnetococcales bacterium (assembly GCA_015232245.1). GTDB lineage: Bacteria > Pseudomonadota > Magnetococcia > Magnetococcales > Magnetaquicoccaceae > Magnetaquiglobus. The sequence continues at coordinate 3,508 of JADGAB010000011.1, forward strand.
GCTCCCTTCCGTGACCGGCGTGGTGGCATCGTTGCTGCTGGTGAGGGTATAAGTATAGTCAGCCGCCACCGCATCCTTGATGTAACCGCTGGCAAAAGTCGCGTAGGCATCGATCTTGGCATCCGAATAATTGGTGAACAGATCGAACCAAAAGGATTCCGCCCCTTCGGTCTTGCCATCCTGACAGGTGCTGACCGTGACGGTTTTGCTGGTCTCGTAGGCGGCGAACTTGATCTCCTGGGCTTCGACGGCCAGAAAATCACTTCCCCCTTCGGCGGAGTTGTTCGTGGTGCTGACAAAGACCGACGAGGCGGAACCGGAGCCGCTGCGGGTGATGGTGAAGGTGACTGGGCTCCCTTCGGTCACGGGGGTGTCGAAACCGGCATCGCTGGCGATGGTGTAGGTGTAACTGGCGGCGACCGTGGCGTCCTTGATGTAACCGCTTGAGTAGGCCGCATATTTATCGGTCTGGGTATCGGCATTGCTGGTGAAGAGTTTCAGCCAGAAGGATTCCGTGCTTTCGGTCTTGTCATCCTTGAAGGTGCTGACCGTGATGGTCTTGCTGGTTTCATAGGCCGCGAATTTCACTTCCTGGGCAGCGACGGCCTTGAAATCGGTGCCCCCTTCGGCGGAGTTGTCGGCTGTGCTCACATAAACCGTGGAAGCCGACCCGGAACTGCTGCGGGTGATGGTGAAAGTGACCGCCCCCCCCTCGGAGACAGGATTCTTGTCATCCGCGCTGCTGGCAATCGAATAGGTGTAACTGGCGACCGCCTGATCATCGATCTCGGCCTTGCTGTACTCCGAATAGCTGCTGTCGCTTTGACTGCGGAAGAGGGTCAGGTAGAAATACTCCTTGCCCTCGGTCAACGAATCGGTGTTGACCTTGACACTGACCGTCTTCGTGGTCTCGTACGCTTCGAAAGTCAAAGCGGATTTGTCCTGGGACTGGTAGTCATCGTTGGTGGCCGTGCCCGCCAGCGTGCTCAGATAGATGGTCGAGGCGGTATTGCCTGCGCTCCGGGTGATGGTGAAAGTCACCGTGGAGCCTTCGAGCACCGGCTGGGTGGTGGCATTGTTGGTGATCGTGTAATTATACCCGGAGATGGGTTTATCCTTGATGAACGCGGAACCGTAACAGGCATAGGTGGTATCCGCCTGGTGGGTATAGAGGTTGAGGGTGAAATACTCATCGGCCTCCAGCCACCAGTCGGCCACGGTCTCCACATCCAGCGTGACCGAGGTCTGATTGGCGGCAAAGGTGATCTCCTTCTTGCCGGCAAAACCCACATAGTCGCTGGAGCCGGCGCTGCCGTCCGCCAGGGAGACGTACACTTTGGACAAAACGCCGCTGCCGCTGCGGGTGATGGTGAAAGTGACCTTGCCCCCTTCCGTCACCGCCGTTTCCGGGGTGCCTGCCGTGGAAGTGATGCTGTAGTTGTAAAAGGGCAGCACCTGATCTTTCAGATAACCGTTGGCCGTGGCGGCGGCGGTGGTATCGGAGGGACTGGTATAAAGATTGAGGGCGAAGGACTCCTTGGATTCGGTCACTTCATCCTGAATGGTATCGATGGTGACGGTCTTGCTGGTTTCGTACGCCGCAAAGACCAGGGCCTTGCCATCGAGCCACTGATAGTCCGTGCTGTCGGTGGTGACATTTTTGGTGGTCAGATAGACCGTGGAAGCGGTTCCGGAGCCGCTGCGTTTGACCGTGAAGGTGATGGGGCTCCCTTCGGCCACCGCCGTATCGGCGGTGCCCGCCGTCGAGTCGATGGTATAGGTATAAGCCGCGACGGTGGTATCCTTGATGAATCCCGTGGCCGAGGCGTTGACCGTGGTCTCTCCCGGCAGGGAGAGGTTCAGGGTGAAGGACTCCGTATCCTCTTGAAGGGTATCGCTGAGGGTGGCCACCGTGACGGTTTTGGAGGTTTCGAACGCGGCGAAATTCAACAACTGGGCCTTGTCGACAACCTTGAAGTCGCCTGCGCTGGCGGTGCCGGTCTGGGTGCTGACGTAGACGGAAGAGGCGCTCGATGCGGTACCGCTGCGGGTGATGGTGAAAGTGATGGCATCCCCCTCGTTCACCGCCTTGGCGCTGGTGCCGGCGCTGGAGGCAATCGAATAGGTGAAGACCGGATCCGCCTGGGTGGGTTCGGAAACCGCGACGATCCCCTTGACCGTGGCGTTCCAGAAATCGGTGAAGGCGGCCTTGAATTCCGGATTGTACCCGGCGCCCGTGCCCCCCCAGGGATTCCGGATGGTGAATTTGTCCGTGGCGCTGTCATAGCCGAGAATCATGAAGGCGTGGCCGGAGACAAAATCCTTGAGCCCGTTGCCCGCATCCGTGGTGTTGCCAAAGGAGCCCAGCCAGCCGATCGCCCCGTTGCTGATGGCGCTGACGATGGTCTGCTTGTACTTGGTGGCGTCCGTGGAGACGTATTCCTTCAGGGCGTACGGATCCGGAATGCCACTGTAGTAGCTGGAATAATAAGTATAATCGAGATTGGTGATCTCCTTGATCGGATAGGCGAACCCGCCTTCAATGGCCTGATAGCTGTTTTCGCCGACCCAGGAGGACTGGATCTTGATGTTGGCCTGCTGATTGAGCTGGACATAGGCTTTCTCGAAGATCGAGACCCATTTCTCTCCGCTCAAGCTGTGGGTGATATTGCTGGTGAAGGCCACGGTATTCTGTTTGGTCACCGGGATATCGTTGTTCACCGTCACATAGGTGGCCTTGCCGCCCAGATAGAACTTGACGCCATAGGTGCCGTTCTGATTGTCGATGATATTGCCGGTGATGTAGGAGGACTTGGCATTGGCGATAGCCCCCAGGGTGGCGACAAGATAGCAGTCGCCGGAGGCCCCCTGGTTGATATCACTGGCCGTGGCCCCGTTGACGAACAGCGCGCCCGTGTCCGCCGCATAGGAGTAGACCCCGGTGGCCGCCTTGCCGGTGGCCGTATCCCCGCCGGCCACCGGCATGGGCTTGTCCAGACCCAGGAACCATTTGTCCACCAGATGGGAGGCTTTGGCCTCCACCATGCCAGCCGACATGTCCCCCAGAGTCTCCACGCTGGCCGCTTTCTGCGCCCCTCCCCACCATTTGGCGTTGGCAGGGTTGCCGTAGATCACCTTGTAGGTGATATCCTTGACATAATCGCTGGCAAAAAGGGTGGTCGAGTTGGTATAAATCGTCTTCAGGTCAGCGAACTCTGATGACGTGATGCCGCCGCTGACCGCGGTCGTGAGCAGAGTCAACATTTCGCTGTAGCTGTAAACATTGTCATCAATTGCCTGACTCGCCAGAACCTTCAGAGAGTCGTTGGTGATATTGGCTGTCCAGGTCATTGATATTCCTCCATCCTTTGAACCTACTCGAAAAAACCGGATCGGGACCATGCGGACCGGACAACGGCCCGTGGGGCAAGCGGGGGAAAGCGCTCCAGGGTGTCTTTCACGGGGCTTTCCAGACAAATGTAACCATTGAATTGAGAAACACCCACAATATGGTAAGCTGGCTTAAGAAACTTGTAAAGCGCTATTTCCCCCCGCCTCCTGACCACATCTGGCGGCAATCGATCGGGAAAAAAGCCATCCAGCTTTCATGAGGGACTAAAGTCTACGCAGCGGCTTGCCATCTTCGACGACAAAACTTGCCAGCGTGGAAATACCGGTATTTTCTTGCCGCGCATCCTTCAGCACCCGCAAATCCACCCGGGCCTGGGAAGGGGTCAACTCCACCACGCCATAACCCCGTTTCTCCGGATTGGTCAACAGACACAACGGATTGCTGGCCGCCTTGCGTTCCGCCTCCTCCAGGGTCTGCCCGTGATGGGAGGCGATGCTGGTGCCGACAAACTCGCTGGCCACAAACGGCGAGTTCGCGTCATAGGGATCCCGATGCAGACGGGTCACCCAGTTCTTGTGAAGATCCCCTCCCAGAAAAACGGGATTGCGGGGCTTGTGACGCACCAGGGCGTCCACCAGACGGACCCGGGCCTCCGGATAGCCATCCCACAGATCGATATCCATCTTGTGACCGGCGCCGCTGTTGTAATTGCCCGGCGCGATGCGACTCTGCTCGGCCACGATATTCCAGCGTGTTCCCCGTTGCGCGCTCTGGCGGAAACTCTCCTCCAGCCAGCGTTCCTGCGCAACCCCCAGCATGCTGCGGGGGGCCTCCTTGGGAACGCAGGAGGTGGAAAACTTCTTTATATCCCCACCGGAACAAGGGGGAGCATCCCGGTATTGCCGGCAGTCCAGCACATGAAAAGTGGCCAACCGGCCATACTCCACCCGGTGGTAAATGCGCAACTCCGCGCCCCGCAACAAACCCGCCACCCCTTCTTGCATGGTGGCGACCCGCAGGGGCATATGCTCGTAATAGGCCTGATAGGCCGCAGCGCGACGCAGCAGAAAGTCCTTGCTGTCATACATGGAGAACTTCCCGGCGTAATCGTTTTGCACTTCGTGATCATCCCAGGTCACCAGCCAGGGACAGTGGGCATGCATGGCCTGCAACAAAGGATCGCTCTTGTAGAGGGCATAGCGGTCCCGGTACTCCTGCAGGGTATGGGCGCTGGACAGATGGTGACGCCGGACGACATGCTCCTGTTTGCTCGACGCCCCTTCATAGATGTAATCCCCGAGAAAGATCACCAGATCCAGCGACTCGTCCCGCATGTGGCGATAGGCCGCGTAAAACCCATCCTCCCACCTCTGACAGGAGGCATAACTGAAACGGAGCCGCTCCGGCAGGGCATCGGGGGCCGGCAACGTGCGCGTCCGCCCCGCCGCACTGGCCATCTCCCCGGCGCGAAACCGGTAGCCATACCAGCGATCCGCCGGCAGGCCGGTCACTTCCACGTGGACCGAATGCCCCAACTCCGGGGGTGCCACTCCCTGCCCTTTGGCCAGGATGGTGGCCGGCTTCTCCGGGTCGAACACCTCCCAATCCACCCGCAGGGTCTGATTCGCCGGGATCTCCCCCCCCACCAACCGGGTCCACAGCACGAAGCCATCCGCCGTTGGAGAGCCACTGGCCACCCCCAGTCCAAAAGGGGAGCGCTGCGGTTTCCAGGAGACCGCCTCCGCCCCGCCCGACCGTGGCACAGCCAACAACGCCGCCAGGGAGGCCATGGCCTGCAAGAACTCCCTGCGCCCGCACGATTCCGGATTCATTACCCTCTCCCCTGGCCCTGGGCCGGTGTGTGGTTGATGACGTTGCGAAACCACTCCAACTCCTCCGACATGCGCGGATGCACCCCGAGAAACACCGCCTGTCCCGCCAGAGCCCCAAGCTGCCACATGGCGATGGCCCGGTGATTGCCATCCAGAATCATGAACGGTCCCTGCTCCGAGGCGCCGATCAGAATGAGGGGTTCGTAGCGTTCCCCCATCCCGATGGCCCTGCGAAAACCGTTGATGCGGGAATGATGCTGCAACGCATCCTCCCCCGCACCGATCCCCGCCGCGATGGCGCTCAGCCGATGGGACTGCTGCCCGGCAAACATCAACCAGTCCCCGGTCCCAAACACATGCAGGTTTTCCATATCCCGGGTGTCGAGACGATAACTGAACCATTGCACTCCTGCCGGGAGCCGTTCCCAAATCGATTTGCCCGCAACAGGCGCCCCCCCCGCGGTACGCCGCCAGGAAGCCAGCACATCGCTTTCCCACTCCACCCGCCACCCTTTCAGCAAATCCGGATAACGGGGATCCACCCAGGCCGCAGCCGTGTTCCGACCCTCTGCCCGGGCGCGACACTCCCGGGTCTCTTCGGTCATGCCCACCTGTTGGAACTGCTCCGCGGCCTTGAGCAATCCTTGCGCGGAAAACAACGGCAAAGGCGCTCTGACCGCTCCGGGCGCCATGGGCAACAACGGCTTGCCCGCCGCCCGCAATCCCTCCAGCAACGCCCCGAGCAGATTCAAGGGGACTTTACTGCGCAACGGATTCCGTTTCTCGCCGGGATAGGGATCCGTGATCCAGTCATGCATCAGCAGAATCGACCCTGGCCGTATGGTTTCACACACCCCGACTGCCGCCGAACGGCACTCCTGTTGCAAATCGGCCAGAGCAACGCTGCTGAAATTCCACTCCCGGGGGGTACTGGTCCAGGAGACAAAGACCGCCTCCGGGTTCCAGCCCGCCACCACGGCATGCACCCGGTCATCATCCTGGCCATTCCCATAAGGCAACCGGAGATAATAGGGCCTGGGTACAGGACGATGGCATGACAGCAGCGCCTCGGTGGCGGTCAACTCCTCCAGGATTTCATGATCTTTCAGATATTTGAACTTCCGATGGGCAAATCCGTGGGAATAGACCCCATGCCCTCCCGCCACCATGGCGGCCACCAGTTCCGGATGGGCCCGGGCATTGGCGCCGATCACAAAAAAAGCCGCCTGAGCCTGATGGCGCTCCAGCAGGTCGAGTATGGCCAGGGTGGATTCCGGGGAAGGACCATCGTCGATGGTGAGCACAATCCCTCTGGATCTGAAACACTCGTACAAGGGCAGCCGGGAGGGGAGCGCGGGGAGCCTCTCTTCATCGCTGCGGGTCTGAACGCTCTCCTCTTTCATTACCGTTGTCTCTGATTCTGGATGGCGCTCACGCGGAGCGGATATGACGCAGGGTTCCTTCCTTGTCTCCCGCGAGCAGACACTGGTAAACCTGTCGCACCGGCCTGGAGACGCTGGAGAGAATCGCCGCCTCATGCCGGGCCAGAAAGGCTCGGTAGGCGGCGAAGGCCCGTTCGAAGCTCTCCGGATCCCGCTCCCGTTCCAGATAGCGGATATCATACCACAGCCGCAGGTCAAACTCCCTGGCATCGAAATTGAAACCGGGAAACTTCTCTCCCAACCGGTAATCCCGGACCAGTTGGCGGCAAGTCTCGATCTGCTTGAACCGGCTGGCCAGGGCGAACTCCGACAAACGGCTCTGCTGGGTGACGGACAGAGTGTCCCCTTGACGAGCGCGCCGGGTCCAGAAATAGACCAGATCCTCAATCACCGTGATGCTCGCCGCGCAGCCGAGCACTCCGTAGGAGAAGACATAATCCTCCCAGATCATGTTTTCCGGGAAGAACAATTGGTTTTCAATCAGGAAATTCCTGCGAAAGATCTTGCCGGTCACGGCGAAGCGGCGCAACAGACAGCGCCCCGGCCCCACCTTGCCCACCGATACCTGGTCGAATGTGGACTCGGGCCGGAACACCCCGGTCTCTTCGTTGAATCCGGTGCGATTGGCAAACACCGCGTCCGGCCTCTCCCGAAGATGCTGGCGGAAAATCTCCAAAGCCCGGGGATCCAGCCAGTCATCCCCGTCCAGAAACAGCACGTACTCTCCGGAGGCGCTTTCCAGACCGGCATTCCTGGCCCCTCCCGGTCCCTTGTTGGCCTGTTCGAGCACCCGGTGGGCCGGAAAGGATTGCAGAATGTCCCTGGCCATGGCGGGTGTGCCGTCTCCGGAGCCGTCATCCACAAAAACGATCTCCTCCGGAGCCGAGGTTTGCCTCAGCACGGATTGCAAGGTGCGCTCCACGTACCGGGCGATATCGAAACCGATGACCACCACCGAGATGGTCGCCGGACCCGCCTGGCTGGCCACCCGCTGTCGGTTGACCTCATGGATCTTGAGCCGGTTGCCAAAAAACCGGTCGGATTCCGCCGGCAGGCCTGTGTACTGGGACATGGCGTCGCAGTAGAGAATGAACTCTCCATCCCGGGTGACCAGGTTGCGCAGCGCGGAGATGTCCCGCAACGAGGGATTGCCCTGGATGACCAGGGTGCGCCGCTCCTGGTTCCAACGCACGGTCTTGAGCAGGCGCAGATTCTCCAACCCCTCCAGGCTGGCCAGACGGTTGTTCATCAGGCCGAGCATCCCCTCCACTCCGGTCAACCGGCTCAAGGGACGCAGATCCCGCAGGCGGTTGCCGGAAAGGGAGAGACTGGCCCCCACCCAGGTCAATTGACTCAGCGGGGAGAGATCGGCCAGGGCGTTGCCATGCAAATAGAAGGAGGATTGCGCGCGCCGCAGACCGGCCAGCCCCTGTATGCTCTCCAGACGGCAATAGACCAGACGGATCGGACCGGCGAATTCCGGATGCTTTGCAAAGAACGGTCCCAGAAAATCCACCTCCCGCAGGCCCAGACGCTCCAGCAGCACCCCCTGCACGTCCTGCAACCCCGCGAACCCCTGGATCCGCTCCAGTTCTGGGGACTCCTTGAGAATCAACTCCCCTTTTTTGATCTCCCGCAACCGAGAAAAACCCGTCACGGTGATCAGCCGGGGATGACCGACGATCTCCAGCGCATTGTCGATGCTCTGCAAGGCGTCGCAGCCGGAGAACACCCGCAGGCAAGGATTGTCGCCAATCCGCACACTCCCCTTGACCCGCTCCAGGGCGGGCAGAATCGCCTCGAGCCGCTCCGCCCCGATCCCGGCGATGGTCAGATTCCCCTCCACCGCCGCCAGCGCCTCCAGCCCCTCCAGATGGACCAGGGCAGGCTGATTTTCAAGCGCCAGCGAACCGATGACATGCCGGACCACCCGCCAGCAATCCAGCTCCTCCTGGTCGAACGCTCCTGCGGGAAAGCGGATCTCCGGAATCGACAGAGTGCCGGTCATCGCCTCATAGGCGTCGCAACGCAGCGCGCCATCCTCCCCGGCGCGCACTTCCGCCAGTCCATGGCGCCGCAGAGTGCGCAAAAACCCCCGCACCTCCGGGGTGAGCGCCAGGGCTTGCGCCTGGTCATCCAGGTTTCGCACCAGGGCGACAAACCCCTCCAGTTCCGGGTTGGCCGGGGGAGCCAATTCACGCACCGCGGCACACACCGCCCGCAGAATGTAGCGATTGTTGCCCCCGGAACGTTTTTCCGCCGTGGGCCATTGGCCATCCTCGGGCAGCTTCCGTCCGGGCATGGCCACCCGCATGCGCTCCATCTGCCGGCTGGCATGGGGGAAAAGAGCCCCCAGGAAACGCTGTCCCGCCAGACAAGGGTTGACGGGAGCCGGCTCCACCGGGGCGACCGGCTCCGGGTCGCACAGCTCCCCGAGACGGTTCCAGAACGGTTCGGCCTCGTGCCAAAGCCGCAACAACGCCTCCAGCTCCTCCCGGGTCTGGGGCAGCGGGGTGGAGACAGGCCGCTTGTCGGCCAGCCAGCGTTGGGCGTGGCGCGCCAACCCCTCGCTGAACCAGAGGTTGAGCAGAGGCAGCGTGGCGTATTGAAACAGATGGAACAGCTCATGGGCCGGAGTCAGACTGGTGGCCGCCAAAGCCCGATGGAGTTTCAAAGTGACCGAACGCCCTTCATGGCCGCTGCCGCGCAAAAACGCCGGGGTGGTCTCCGCCACCTTGCTGGAAGACAATCCCCGCAACACAGGAATATCATCCAGCACCACATCCACATACCGAACCCCCTGCCTCCAGAGATGGCCCTCGGCGAGAAAATCCGGAATCCCCATGATCCGGATAAAAACATCGCAAGCCTCCCGCAGACGGCGCATCTGGGTGGCCACAAAATCGGGCACGCCGTCCCCGTCCGTATCCGTCGGATCCGCCGGAGCGCTTTTGCTCCCGTCCAGGCTGAAGAAAAACCGGAACCGCTCCGCCACATACACCCCGCCGCCGCCCGGCTGCGGGGCCTGCAACAGAAGTCCCTGCGCATCCATGGTCATCAGGGTTCAGCGCTGCCGGGATTGACGCACGAACGCCTTGATGCGCTCATAGTCCTCGATGTAATCCACCTCGGCCCAGAAACGCCCGGCGATGTCTTTGACAAACACCTCCTGGCCCTGCTCCACGGTGCGATAGATCATGTCCTCCCACCAGCAGGCGTAATCCTCGCTGGAAACCGCGTCGATGACCCTCTGCCGGAACAGCCCCAGATACTCCCGGCTGAGTCGGGCAATGCCGACATACTCCCCGGTGGTCTCCGCGTCGCTCAACTGTTTGCCGTATTTCACCAACCGGTCATCGACCCACTGAAAACGGTAATCGGCGTCGGCGATCCGGGTGCTGTCGGCCAGCAGCAGCGGCGCGCGGGTCTCGGCCAGCAACTGGTCGAGCACCACATCCTCCATGAACACATCCCCGTTCATGATGAGCATGTCGTCTCCGGAGAGAAAATCCCGGGCGAACCAGACCGAGGAGATGGAGTTGGCCACCCGGTAGAAGGGATTGAAATAACGGGCATACTGGAACCCCTCCAGGGCCTGGTGGATGTATTTTTCCTGATATCCCGTCACGATGGCCACCTGGTTGAGACCCCGGCGGTTGAGCATCTCCAGGGTGGTTTTGATCAAAGGTTTGCCCTCCACATCCACGCAGCACTTGGGCTGATTCTGCAGATGGCGGCTGATGCGACTGCCCACCCCGGCGGCCATGATCAGGATTTTCATCTCATTCACACTCCCATGACGGCATGCAGAGCCGCCAGCAGACGGTCCATGTCGTTGATATCGGTGGCGCCCATGTGGGCCACTCGGAAGACCCGCTCCCGCAGCGTCCCCCCGTTGGGAGCCACCACGCAATGATGTTGTGTTTCCAATTCCTGCACCACCCGGACGGCGGAACGGCCATCGGTCACTTCCAGGGCGGTCATGGCATTGGGCATGTGGGTGGCGTAGGGGGTCAGAGGCAACGATGCCACCCCGCGACGGAAATGTTCCGCCACCGCCCGGGTCCGGGCCCAGACCGCGGGCAGGCCCACGGCCTTGAGCTGCCGCAGACGCTCATGCAACTGCAAAAAGATGGAGACCGCCGGCGTGAAGGGGGTCTGACCCCGTTCCCCGTCTTTCAGGTAGGTGGCGAAGTCCAGATAACAGGAGCCGCTGGGATGGATCCGCTCCAAGGCCCGGGGGGCCAGCAGCACCATGGCCAGGCCCGGCGGCAGGGCCAATCCCTTGTGGGAGGAGACCATCAGGGCATCGATCCGTTGGGCCTGCATATCCACCGGATCGGTGACAAACATGCTGATGCCATCCACCACATGCAGACAGTCGTTGTGTTGACAATACCGACCGGTGGCGTTCAGATCATACAGATGGCCGACGCTGGTTTCGTGGGCATTGAGCAACAGGGCCTCCACCCGATCGAGTCCGGCCAACGCCCGACCATCCGTGAGGGGATCCCGGTCCACCACCACCGGTTGCACCGGCACCCGATGCAGTTGGCAGATATCCACGAACCTTTGTCCGAACGTCCCCCCGTTGACCACCCCCACGGCGCGCTCCGGGGAGAGCAGATTCATCACCGCGGCCTCCATGGCGGCGGTGCCGGCGGCGGTGAGAAACACCACCCGACTGCCAACCGGGGCATGGGCGAGCTCCAGCAGCCACGCCTCGCACTCCAGCACCAGTTCGGAGAAGGCGGCGTTGCGGAAATAGGGGGTCTGCAGGCTGCCCAATTGAAGAATGTCCGGGGCCATGCGCACCGGGCCGGGGGTGTAGACATGTTGATGCAACAGGGCCGGATTCATCGCTTTGCCACCACCCGAAGAAAAGGAGCGATCCGTTCGACAAACAGCGGGCTTGCGGCCAGATCCACCAGGGTCAGAAACACCTCGGGCCGGGTCACGGCGATCAACGAGCCCAGATCGACCGAGGCCCATTTCGGCCCCCAGGAGCGCCGGGCCAGGCCAAAATCGATCAACTCGGGCCAGCGGTGCCGGATCTCGTCGAAATGGCAGGTATGCATGACCTCCGACGCGAAACCCGCCGGGGTGCGCGGCGCGAGAACCAGACCGATATGCAGATTGACGGTCGCCACCTCGACATGCAACAGATGCTCCCGGTCGCCGAAATCGAAAAACGAGCCGAAACACTGTTTGGCCGGCAGATTGGCGTTCTTGTCCTGGTTGTTGAACCACTGGACGCAATAATCCGGGGTCACGACATGTCCCTTCAGCGAAGTTTTTTTCAACTCATCATCCACGCAGCGCAGCGGCCCCACCCGGGAGAACAGCTCCGGCAGTCCGGCAAAGAATCCCTCCAGCAGACGGGCCCGACAGGTGGTGTAATCCGGGATCTCCTCCCGGGCCTTCTGAAACGCGGCATACGCCACCCCGTTGGCGGCGGAGGCGATCACCGGCCCGCCCCCTTTGGCGACCTCCTCGTACACCTTGAGAAGACGATAGGCCGACGCATGAGGGGATCCCCCCAGCGCCACCGCAGGCGGGGCCTCCCCCTTGACCAGCATGCCCGTGATCCGCTCGGCCACCCGTCCCAGATAGAGATAGGCGCTGCCGATGATGAACAGCAGATCCCCGGGTTGCACCTCTTCGACCAGTTGCAGGGCCAGTTCGTCCAGATCGTCGCTGTGTTTGACCGGAGGTTGATCGAGCTTCTCGTGTACATGGCGCATGTAGTTGCCGGTGGTGTAGAGCCGGTCGATGGGGCTGGCGTTGATCAACTCGGCCAGTTGCCCATGCACCTCCCGGGTCCAGTCGCTGTCGTGCAGCACCGACACCCCGCCCACCAGCGCCACCACCCTGCCCTGCACCGGAAAGTTCACCAGATCGGCAAAGGCGGAACGCATGCCGGAGATGCCCCCCCGGCGGCTCTGGTCATAGAACAACACCTCGCCACCGTTCTTGTTGAGACGCAGCAGACGGCCCATGGTTTCATAGGGCTGCAGGGAGGCGTAATCCCTGGCCGCCCGGTTCACGTCGAAACCGGCGCAGTGAACCGCCAGCAGCACTCCGACGCTGGCCAGAGGGGCGTGCTGCTGGGGCAGCGGCAGAAAATAGTCCACGCTCTCCGTGACCACCCGGGCATGCACCCGCCAACCCAGACGCTGCGGATCGAAATCGGCCCCGAGCAGTCGGGCGTGATCCTCCGGGCCGCTGCCATAGGTCAGAATGGTCGCCTCGGGCTTGCGCTGCCGGATCGCGGCCACCAACTCGGCGCAAAGGGCGTTGTCCCGGTTCACGATGCACACCCCCCCGTCCCGCAGCCCCTCCACCACCGAGGACTTGGCCCGGAGCAGATTCTCCAGGCTCTTGTGCAGATCCATATGGTTCGGGCCGATATTGGTGAACAGACACAGATCCGGTTCCACCATCCGCGCCCTCTCCACCCGGTACGCCTCATCCGCCCCCACCGAGACCTCGTTGATCTCCACCCGGTGATCCGCCCCCAGATTGGCCAGGGAACGCAACACCGGCACTTCGGTATTGGCGCTGTTGAGCACCGCGTGGACGCTGGTTTGCCAGTTGAGCAGATGGTGCAGTTGCACCTTGGCGCCGGTCTTGCCTTCGGTGCCGGTGATCAGCAACGTCAAGGGATCCAGCTCCCGCCGCACCCGCATGGCCACGCTCTTGAAGGCGGCAAAGCCGTCCTCCACCAGCAACACCGGCACCTCCCACCCTTCCCCGATCTCCCGGTCATCGATGACCAGCGCCCGCTGCTCTTTGGCCAGAATCGCGGCCAGGCTCTCCCGGATGTTGCGCCCCTCCTTTTTCCACGCCTTGATCTCCATGGCGAAATAGAGGTTGCCCCGGGCATAGGTGTTGTAGGTGCCGATGCCGGTGAAACGCAAATCCGCCGGACAGGGCCGCAGCCACTCCCCCGGGATCCAGGCGGTCAAACGCTGCGGCGTCAGAAACAGCGGATTGGTGGCCTGAATCCTGGCCACCACCTCCCGGGACATCTCCGCAAAGCGCTGCCGGTTCTCCGGGGCGGCATCCTGAATGGCGTAGTTGTAGACACGGGCCTGGGGATTTTGCAACAGAACTTCAAACAGCTCCATCCCCTTGCGGATCTCCCCGATCCACTGGTCCAGGGAGCACTCTCCGTCCAGATTGGGATTCTCCAGCAGGGCTGGGGTGAAGCCGTAATTCAACAGCAGTTGGGTCAGCAGCACACAGGCCACGGTGCGACAATTGCCATCCGGGAAGGGGTGGAGCAGTTCCAGTTCACGCACCACCAGGGCAATGGCCCGCAGACGCTGTGCAGGGGTGGAGGCTGCACCCATGCTGGCGTTGAACCGCTCCACAATCTCATCCACCCGCCGGGCAAATTGCATCTGCACCTGGTGCTTGGCTTCGTAATAGGGCTGAAGTCCGGATTTTTTTTCCAGAGCGCGCTGCTGGGCCTCGCCGAGGTTGGGATACCAGTTGCGGTAGTTGAGTTTCCCGTCCCGATGGATCACCCGGTAGACCTCCTCCGGGTCCAGCTCCTCGGCGGGCTTCGCGAAGGCTTTGTTGTTGAACACGGCGGTGCCGTCGCCGCGCCGCATGTCGAACACCTCGCGCAGATTCTCCAGGGTGGTGCTCTTGGCCAGAAACGGCATGCCGGCATTGAGATGACGCAGATCCCCGGGGGAGCTTTTGAGGTTTCTGGTCTGCACCCCCATCATGCAGACTTTATGCAGGTCAAGAAGATAGGTTGACTCCAGACCGGCGCGCAGATCGAAATGGTCCAGCATGTGGACAAGGCCGTTCAGCAAGGCCTGCACCGAACCCCGCTCCCCGGCCTCGTAGCCCACCCAGCCATCGTATTTCTTGTGAAAGCGGCCATCGACAAACAACCGGAACAACTGGGCCGCATCGAACCGGCGCAACAGATGCAGGGAGTTGCCCCGGCTCTCCCCCCAGCGCCGGCGCAGGAAATCCCCCGGCTCCCAAAGCGGGGAGGGGTCGGCAACCGGGACGGTTTCCGGCTCCGGCTCCGGGACGGACTCCGCCATCCGGGCCTGACCATTCCGCAGAAACTTCCAATAGGCCACATACCCGGAAAGGTAGTGCTCGATGTCGTCGATCCGCACCCGGAACCCGTGATGCCGAATGCAAAAACTCCCCACGATTCCGGCAGGTCTGGCGAAATACATGGCCATTTCCGGCCAGAAGAAGCCATTCAGCAGGTAATGGGCACGATGGTGCAAGGCGCGCCAGAACTTCTCCACATCCAATCCCCGCAACACGGCCTGCCGCTCGGGGTCTGCGGCGACACGCCCCAGCATCTGTTCAAAGGCCATGGCCAGTTCCAGCAGGGTGGGATAGGTGGTCTCCCGCTGGAGGATGAAATCGAGAAAATCGGCGATGTTTTGCACCCCGAAAAGAAAATAACGCTCCTCGGGGAGATGACGGGTCAGCTCGTTGACACAATAGGCCAGCCAGTGATCATGGGCCTTCCAGTGGTCGGCCCGCAGGAAATAATCAAACCCCTTACGGACCGCCGCCAGCCAGCGGGGATCCTGGGTCAATCCATACAGGCGCATCAGACCGAAGGCGGCCTCCCCGTCGTAATAGATGATGCGGAAAGCCTCTTTCACGGTCAGATCGGCGGCGTTGAGCACATGCACAAACCGGCCACTCTCCCCGTCCTGCATGTGGACAATCCCCAGGGCGAGCCTCCCCATCAGGGGCAGGTATTGTCGATCCCCGGTCAACTCCGTGTATTTCACCAAAGCCAGGATGCTCACCGCGTTGGCTCCGAGCTTGATCTCCTCACCGGTATCCACGACAAAGGCCACCGACTCTCCGCCCGGCAGGGTGTAGCCACGGATCAGATGGGTGGTCAAGGAACTCAAGGCGCGATGAATGGCGGCCAACAAAGGTGCCCGTCGGGTCAACTCCCAGGACTCCAGCATGGCATAAAGGGAGCTGGCATGACGCAAGGCGTTGTAACTGGCGACCTTCTTCCCGAAACAGGGAAAATGGCCATAAATGAACTGACCGTTCTTTTGTACCTGTCGGGCCAGGAAATTGGCGCCCGAGTCGATGAGGGCGAAAAGCTCATCCGGTCCGAGAGAGGCGACCGGTCGGCGACCCGAGTTCAGACAGCCTGGATCCGACCAGGCCACGCCCGGTACGCTGCCTGGTCCCGGCAGCCATTGGGGCTCCCGGCCTCCGGGCAGGGCGGCCAGATCCCCATCCACGGCGAGAAACAGTCCGGCGGTGGCCAGAACAAAAACAGGAGCCTCCGGAGAGCAATCCAGCCCGATGTTCTGACCATACCGGATGGCCGCATAGGTGGCGAAATTCTCCTCGTTGACCCGGGCCGCATCTCCATCGGCATCGAGCATGGCGTTGGCATTGAGTTCCTGTTCCAGAAAGACCCGCTGGAACCCTGCGTCCAGAGCGATGGCAAAGCGGAAATAGTTGCATTTGGTCTCTGCCAGACGGGCGTTGAGAGCGCCCCAGGTGTGGGCCTCCACCCCGGTCACCCAGTCGATGCGCAACCATTTGACCTTGAGTTTCTCCCGTTTTGCCAGCTTGATGGCCAGTCCGGACCCTGTTTTCCAGGCGATGTGGAAGTCGTCCCCGCTGGCGTGGCAAACCCGGGCCCGACTGCTGCCGCTGCTCAAGGAGAAGAACAGGGTGCAGGCTGGAAAGGACTTGGGCAGGGCGGGCCCTTTTTCCTGAAAATGGGCCAACAACAACGGGCGGGCGCGGGTGAGCAAGGCAGGAAGAAACATCAGGCAACCCCACGGTTCAATGGCATTCTGAGCAACCGGACAAAACAAGACCGGCAATGAACGCCAAGTCTACACGTGGCCAGGCGGTACGCCAAATCGAAAAATGGCATCCAGTGCATTTGTTGTCACCGGGTCAAACCCATCCGGATCTACCCGAACTTCACCAGAAACGACAACAGAGACAAGACAGCGCCAATGGTGATGATCTCCACGGTTTCGGTCACAAAATAGGGAAAAACCATCAGGAGCGCGCCATAAATCATGGAGCTCAAAGGGCCGTTTCTCTTGCCGGAGCGAAAAAGGAGCAACCCGATCATGCCAAAGATCAATGAGGCCACGATTCCGGAGATGGAACTCCCCATCAGCAGGGATGCCCCGGGCTCTCCTCCAGAGGCCATGCCCTGCTGGAGATTCTGCAGCACATTCAGACCGTTGTTGATGTTATCGACTTCAGGATTCACGGGAATTTCGCCAGTTCAAAGAGCCGCAACGCGATTGCAGGCACCACCACACTCGAAATCGTGCTGGCGTGGTGGGCTAAAGTCAGCCCGATTCCAGGCCGAACGGGGCAACCCCGAATCAACCTGAATACCATCAAAACCGGCGCGGCGCAAACCAATCGCCAAACCGGCCAAACCGGGAGGCATGCGATGAATAAACTTGACCGATTGCCAGCAGGCTTGCATGATTGGCATGGTTTTTATCGAAACGTACGCACCCTAAGCCCTGCAAGGAATGGCAGCCATGTGTGGTATCTGCGGCATTGTCGGCCCTGCCTGCCAAAACGAAGAAAATACGCGCATCCTGCACAACATGATGCACTCCCTGGCCCATCGGGGTCCGGATGGCGCCGGCGTCCACGGCGATGACCATCATCTCTTCGGCCACCGCCGCCTGGCCGTCATCGATCTGGACCACGGCCAACAACCCATGGTTTCGGATGACGGCAATCTGGTCCTGATCTACAACGGAGAGATCTACAACTACCCGGAACTGCGTCAGCAACTGCTGCGCAAGGGACAACGCTTCCGCTCCTTTTCCGACACCGAAGTCCTGTTGCGTCTCTACGAGACTTTTGGTCCGGAGTGCCTGGAACGGATCAACGGCATGTTCGCCTTTGCCATCTTCAACAAACGGGAACAAAGTCTGTTCTGCGCCCGGGATCCGTTCGGCATCAAACCGCTCTACTATGCCGTCACGCCGTCGGGAGAGCTGTTGTTCGCCTCCGAGATCAAAGCCCTGTTCCACCATCCCGAACTCCCGGTCCGTCTGCATCAACCGGCCTTGTTCGAATACCTGACCTTTCAGTTCTGCCTGAACGGCTCCAGTCTGTTTCAAGGGGTGCGTGCGCTGCCTCCGGCCCATACGCTGGAATGGCGCCACGGCTGGGAGCAGCCGCGTCTGAAACGCTACTGGCAGGTGGATTACACCATCGACGATAGCCATTCCGAGGCCTATTTCACCGACCGGTTGCTGCTTTTGCTCCAGGATGCGGTCCGTCAGCAGATGGTGAGCGACGTGCCGTTGGGGTGTTATCTCTCCGGGGGGCTGGACTCCGGGGTGGTGACCACCCTGGCCGCCCTGCAGCACGGCGCCGGGATGCCGGTCTTCAATGGTCGTTTCGACGAAAGCCCGGCCTACGATGAAAGCGCCCACGCCCGGGCCATCGCCGAAATGAACGGTTGCCGCCTGGAGGTGATCACCCCCACGGCGCAACAGTTCATGGATTGTCTGCCGGGTCTGATCTACGCCATGGACGAACCCGCCGCCGGTCCGGGTCTGTTTCCCCAGTATCTGGTCTCCAGACAGGCCCGGGAGCAGGTCACGGTGGTCTTGAGCGGTCTGGGGGGGGATGAGCTGTTCGGGGGGTATGCCCGCTATCTGGTGGCCTATCTGGAACAGTGCCTCAAGGGAGCCATCTTCGAAACCCGGGAAGAGGACAAGCACATCCTCACCCTGGAGTCGATCATCGCCAACCTTCCTTTGTTGAAGCAATATGTCCCCATGCTGCAATCCTTCTGGAAAGAGGGACTCTTCGAAGCCATGGACCGGCGTTATTTTCGTCTGGTGGACCGCTGCCATCTGCTGACATCCCTGCTCCATCCGGACCTGACTCGCCATTACGACGCTGAACTCCTTTTCGGGACCTTCCGGGAGATTTTCCAACGCTCCGAGACCAGCTCCTATCTCAACAGGATGACCGCTTTCGATCAGCAGACCCTGCTGCCCGCCCTGCTGCAGGTGGAAGACCGGGTGAGCATGGCGGTCTCTCTGGAATCCCGGGTGCCACTGCTCGACACCCGTCTGGCCTCGCTGGCCGCCAGCATCCCCCCCCGGATCAAATACAAAAACGGGGAGATGAAAGCCATTTTCCGACAATCGGTACGGAATTTGCTGCCTCGTTCTGTTTTGAACCGCAAGGACAAAATGGGCTTTCCCGTACCCCTGAACGAATGGTGGCAGACCGGGATCATCCGGGAGTTCGTCACGGATATTCTGTTGTCGGAACGCTGTCTGACACGCGGGGTTTTCAACCGGGAGTCCCTGTCACGCACCCTGAACGCGGCTGATTTCCGTTTCGACCGCCAGATCTGGGGCGCCTTGAGTCTGGAACTCTGGTTTCGTCAATTCTTCGACGGTGAAGCCGCCACCACCCGGATGCCAACCTCATGACCCCAAGCAATCCATCCATTCCCGAGCTCTCGCTGATCATAGCCGCCTACAACGAGGCCGGCATCATCCAGACCAACATCCAGCGCATCGTCGCGGTGCTCGAATCCCGCCCCGGGGTGGGCTGGGAATTGATTCTGGTCAACGACGGCAGTTCGGACGCCACCGGCGCGCTGCTGGATCAGGCCGCGCAGCGGGATGATCGGATCCGGGTGCATCACCATGACCGGAACTACGGCCAGGGACGGGCATTGCGCAACGGCTTCGCCATGGCGCGGGGAGCCACGGTGCTCACCTGGGACGCGGATCTGAGCTACCATCCGGATTACATCTGGCAACTCTGCGACGCCCTGCATGCCCAGAACGCCGACATCGTGCTCGCCTCTCCCTACGCTCCCGGAGGGGTCGTGCGCAACGTGCCTGGCTACCGTCACTTCCTGAGTCTGTGGGGCAACCGCTTTCTGGCCCGCATGAGCCATTTCGATGTCCACACCATCACCTGCGTGGTCCGGGCCTACCGTCAGGAGATCCTCGACGACCTCTGCCTCTCCTCGGATGGCATGGACATCCAGCTCGAAATCATGATGAAAGCCGGCATTCACCATCTGCGGGTCGTGGAGGTCCCGGCGGTGCTGGAGTGGGACCGGGAAAAGTTCCAGCAGGCCGACATCGCCCGGGTCTCCAAAATGCGCATTCTGCGCAACATCCGGGTCTATCTGCAGATCGGCTGGCTTTTCCGGCCATCGGTGATCTTCATGAGCCTGGGCATCGCCTTGCTTCTGCCCGGGCTGTGGATGGACGGCTGGTTCTCCTATCGGACCCTGGCAGGCATGTTGCACCACCTGGCCCCCGAAGTGACGCTGCGGCAAGCCTTTTCCATGGGCCTGGAAGAGAGTTTTGTTCAGTATCCCCAAACCCTGCTGGGCGGTGGCATTCTCACGCTGGCCGGGCTGATCATCGTGCTGTTCTCCCTGGTATTCATGCAGAACCATTTCCATTTCTCCGAACTGCTCCGGCAGAACCGTCATCTGCACCAGCGACTGGCGCGCCTGGAACGACAGCGCCTTGCACAACACGATGAGCACGGGAAAAACATCTCATGAACCTGCCTGCCCCCCCTTCCCAACCGCATCCGCCCCTGCGCATCCTGTTGATCTCCCCTTTCATGTCCTACCGGGACCGCTGGGGTCAATATCACGAAGGGGCCGGAGATACCTTTCCCGCGGGCATCGGCGCCATTGCCGGCTATCTGGAATCCTTCGGCCACCCGGTGGCGCTGCTGGAACCCGATGTGGTCGGCATGGACCGCAACGATTTCATCGCCTTTCTGCGTCAGGGCGATTACCAGTTGATCGGCATTTCGGTGTTTACCACGAATGTGGTCTTTGCCTATGAAACCGCCCGGCTCATCCGGGAGATTCTGCCCGATACCCGGATTCTCATGGGAGGATCCCACCCGACCATTTTTCCGGAACGCACCCTCTCCGAAAGTCCGGAAACCGATTTCATCATCGCCCACGAAGGGGAGAAACCCACCCTCGCCCTGGTCCGGGCCTTGATCGCCGGGACCGATCTGGCCGAGGTGCCCAACCTGTGGTACCGGGACGGCGACGTCATCCGCGCTTCCCTCCACAAGGGCGGCTGGCTCAATCTGGATGAACTGCCCATCTTTCCCTACCACAAGTTCGACATGAGCCGTTACACGCCCGCCCCATCCCTCAGGCGCGTTCTGCCCACGTTCAACTACATGGCCCAGCGGGGTTGTCCATTTCTCTGTTCGTTTTGCGACACCTCCACCCATGGACACAAGGTGCGCTACCGGAGCGTGGAAAAGGTTCTGGATGATCTGCAGACCCTCAAGGAGCAGTTCGGCATCCGGGGAGTGATCTTCGAAGGCAGCAATTTCACCATCAATCCCAACTTCATCCGCCGTCTCTGCCAGGGCATGCTGGACAGAAAACTGGATCTGACCTGGTATTGCATGGGACGGGCCGACCTGGACCACGACCTGTTGCCCCTCATGAAACAGGCGGGAATGTGGGCCATGAGCTTCGGTCTGGAGTCCTGCAATCCCGAGACGCTGCAACGCATGCAAAAACGCCTCAATGTCCAGCAGGTCAAGGCCACCATGCAGGTGCTCTCCAGACTCCGTGTGCGGACCATCGGCTCCTTCATCCTGGGTTATCCGGGGGAAACCGAAAAAGATATTCTCAACACCATCGAATTTGCCGTGGAACTGGATCTGGATGTGGCGGTCTTTTTCATCCCGGTTCCCTTTCCCGGCACCAAACTCCTGCGGGATGTCCAGGAACTCGGGGGTCTCAAGCCCGATCTCCAATGGCAGGACTACTCCGCCTGGCTGGACCACAACCATCCCATTTATATCAATCCGCTGATCGGGACGCGGCAGGTGGAGCTCTACAACTACGCCTTCCGCCGTTTCTACACCCGTCCCGGTTACATCTGGAAGCAGCTCCGGCAGATCCGCTCGGCAAACGATGTCATGCGCCTGTTGCAGGGATTCAAAAGTGTGCGCACCCTGATCATGAAAGGTTTCCAGGCATTGCTGCCGAAACGATTGATGAGCAACTGATCACATTCCAGGAGGTGGACACTCCATCCAGACCACGCCACAGGAGCCACACGCGTCATGAGAATCGCCCTGGTCCACTACAACGTCAACCGCATCGCCAACGAACCGGGCAACAAGACGGTCATGAAACATTTTGGCCACATGCCCAACATCCAACTGCTCTACGTGGCGGCCATTCTGGAGAAACTCCAGGTGGAGATCGCCTATTACGACATGATCGGCATGCACATCGACGAAACCGAACTTGCCGCCCGTCTGAAACGGTTCGAACCCGACATGATCGCCCTGTCGGTCTACACCTCCCATTTTCATCAGGCCAACTCCTTCGCGGTATTTTTCAAGACCCTGCTCCCCAGGGTGAAGATTCTTTTCGGGGGGGTTCACATGGCGATCTTCCCGCTGGAGACCCTGCAGCACAGCCCGTACGTGGATTACGGCTGCGTGGGAGAGGCGGAAATGGTCCTGCCCGAATTCATCCGTCGCCTGGAGGCCAACGAATCCCTGGAAGGACTGGCCGGCATGGTGTGGCGGGACGGAGAGCAGATCCGCTATGCCGGACCCGCGCCCAAGAACCTGCATCTGGACGACACCCCCTTTCCCGCCCGTCATCTGGTGCCCAACGAGGTCTATTTCAACTTTATCAGCACCTACCGGAACTATACGGTGTTCAATTCCAGCCGGGGGTGTCCCTATCCCTGCATTTTCTGCGAATCCGCGCAGACCCAATGGCGCGCCCGCAGCGCCGAAAACGTGGTGGCGGAGTTCGAGCAGTGTTACGAACAACACGGCATCCGGGAGGTGGACATTTTCGATTCCAGTTTCACGGTGGAGAAACAACGGGTACTGGAGATCTGTCGTCTGCTGATCGCCAAGGGACTGCACAAGAAAATGGTCTGGAATGTGCGCAGCACCCTCAAAATGATGAACGAAGAGTTGCTGGAAGCCCTGCGGGAAGCCGGCTGCTACCGGATTTTCTACGGTGTGGAGTCGGGCAACGAGGAGATACTGAAGGGCCTGCGCAAGCCGGTGAAGCTGGAACGGGCGGAACGGATCATCAAAAAAACCGTGGATGTGGGCATCAGCGCCTTCGGGTATTTTCTGATCGGCGCGCCGGGGGAGACCCGGGAGACCGCCCGCCAGACCATCGACTTCGCCAAGCGTCTGCCGCTGGATTTCGCCATCTTCAACACCCTGGTGGCCTTTCCGGAGACCGCGCTTTACAAGCAGCACTATCTGCCCCATGTCCAGACCGACTTCTGGGCGGATTATCTGACCCAGCCCAAGGCCGTGACCGATTTCATGGGCCGCCCCTGGACAGAGATGGATGACAAGGAGATGAGCCTGATGTGCCACAAGGCCATGAACGAGTTCTATTTCCGTCCAGTCCAGCTCTGGCGGGCGTTGCGAAGCGTCCGCTCATTCGATCAGATCAAACGCTACTCCCATGCGGGCGTGGACATGCTGCTCGACTACATGATCAAAAAAATTGGCCAATAGGCCTCGTATCGCGCCGACGCACCTTGAAGACTGGAAATGTCGTCTGATTCCGTTATCATCGTGCCGGATTTTGTCGAACGATCCGGCAATCGCCACTCCCATCTTTGGAATCGAAAGGTCAACCATGACTCAGCCTGAACCAGCCAATCCACTGGCGCCAACCAAACCGGAATCTGTTGCCGTCCCCGGAGTGGCCGTGGTGGGGGCCGGCTACTGGGGCAGAAATCTGGTGCGGAATTTCCATCAACTGAGGGCCCTGGAGGTGATCTGCGACGCGGATCCGGACAATCTGGTCGCCCTGGGTGGCCAGTATCCGGGGATTCGGTGCTGTGTGGCCTACAGCGACGTCCTGAACGATGCCCGCATCCGGGGGGTGGTGATCGCCACTCCGGCCATCACCCATGCCCAGATGGCCCGGGAGGCTCTGCTGGCCGGCAAGGACGTGTTCGTGGAAAAACCCTTGAGCCTGACCGAAACCGAAGGGAGCGACCTGGCCCGCCTGGCCCGGGAGCAGGGACGGATCCTGATGGTGGGGCACCTGTTGTGGTACCATCCGGCCATGCTGAAACTCAAGGAGCTGGTGGCCGCCGGAGAACTGGGCAAACTGCGCTACATCTACTCCAACCGGCTGAACATGGGCAAACTGCGCCGGGAAGAGAATGTGCTGTGGTCCTTCGCGCCCCACGACATCTCCATCATTCTGGGCCTGACCGGAGAGATGCCCGATTCGGTCATGGCCCAGGGAGGCAACTACCTGCACCATCACATCGCCGACACCACGGTATCCTTGTTGAGTTTTCCCGGCGGGGTGCAGGCGCACATTTTCGTCTCCTGGCTCCACCCGTTCAAGGAGCAGAAACTGGTGGTGGTGGGAGACCGGCAGATGGCGGTGTTCGACGATACCGCCCCCTGGCCGGAAAAGCTGCATCTGTACTCCCATTCGGTGCAGTGGACCAATCAGATTCCCACGGCCATCAAGGATGCGGGCCACCCGGTGCTGTTGCAGCCGGAAGAACCGATGCGCATGGAGTGTCAACATTTTCTGGAGTGCATCGCCACCCGTCACCCCCCCCGCACCGACGGAGCCGAAGGTCTGCGGGTGCTGACCGTGCTCAACGCCTGTCAGAGATCCATGGAACATGGCCGTCTGGAACGGCTGCGCCTGGAACCCGAATCCAAACCGGACTGCTTCATCCATCCCACCGCCATCGTCGAGGAGCGGGTCGAGGTGGGCAGCGGAAGCAAGATTTGGCATTTCAGCCATATTCTCGGGGATACCCGCATCGGCAAGGGGGTCAACATCGGTCAGAACGTGGTGATCGGTCCCCGGGTCACGGTGGGAGATGGCTGCAAGATCCAGAACAACGTTTCGGTCTACGAAGGGGTCACTCTGGAGGAGGATGTCTTCTGCGGTCCCAGCATGGTCTTCACCAACGTCCTCACCCCCCGGGCCAATGTTTCGCGCAAACACGCCTTTTCGTCCACCCGGGTGGGCCGAGGCTGCACCATCGGCGCCAACGCCACCATCGTCTGCGGCATCCGTCTGGGACAATGGAGCCTGATCGGCGCCGGCTCCGTGGTCACCCGGGATGTGCCGGATTTCGCCATCATGGCGGGCAACCCGGCCCGACGCATCGGCTGGATGAGCCGCCACGGAGAAAAACTCCCTCTGCCGATCTCCGGTCAAGGCAGCGCCCTTTGTCCCGTGACCCGGGAACGCTACCTTCTGGAAGGGGAGCGACTCCGGCTGCTCCCCGAGGAGGAGTAATTCCGATTCCAAACCGCTCCCGGTTCAGACCCGGCGGCAATGCGGGACGCACGGG
>JADGAB010000120.1 GCA_015232245.1 Magnetococcales bacterium
AAAAGTGAAGCTAACATCAGATTTTTAAAAAGAAATTTGCATGTTCTTGATGCAATTTTCTAACCGGACATCACTGGGTCTGTGCCGATTCGGAGGATGACGATTTCCCGCCGATGAATCGAGATTGTCCGGGCCGGATTCTTCTGCGGGACGGCCTGGATGAGGGTGGCGACGAATTTCGCTGCCCGGAGTGCGAGCGGCCTGTTTATCCGTTCATGTACAACAAACGCCGACACCAGGAGTTGCGCAGCCGGGTCAGGCCAGATGGGGTGCTTGCCTTCCTGCGGGAAGAGTTGGAAACCATTGGTGATTTCCGACAGATGGCCGATGGTGTCTTCCGGGTAGAGACCGACTCTGGAGAGGTCTTGATCTGCGTGGTGGAACTGTGCCGCGATTCGCGATATCTCTCTCGCGATCATGCCCGGATGCACCCCACCATCTTCGTCGCCACGGATTCCCGCAATCTGACGGAACGGTTGCTCCCTGAACCATGGTTGATCCGGGTCAGTGTGGCGGATCTGGTGGCCGGAGATGCGGATCTTCGTGACTTGTTGGAGGAAGCTCTGGATCAGGGGAGGCCATCTGCCCTGATCCACGCTTCCGTTCCTGTTTACAACAAGGTGGTCCCGGTCTTCGTTCACGAGGCTCCGGTCACCACGTCGCGCCGACCGTTCATGGTGGAGTTCACGCCGGAACGCCTGACAATCGAAAACATCGTCGTGGCAACGGTCCGAGCGGACATGCGACTCCAGGCCTTTGGCATCCTCTGGAAACGGTTTCTTGAGGATCTGTCCGCCGGACATCCTCCGGATGACTTTCGGGTCACCAGTTTGTCAGATCTGGCGAACATCATTGATGATGGCAGTCGGGAAGATGCCATGGACGAACTGAACGTCCGCCGTGCGATCAACCGGCTCCAGCAGGAACTCATGGAGGGCATTCGCAAAGAACTGGGCTTGCCGATTGGCCGTGAAGATGTCATTCAGAATCTGCGCGCCGATGACGGCAGGCGTCGCAGACGCAGCGGCTACCGCATCAATCCCCATACGGTCCTTCCCAGGGCGGCATCCTCCCCGGCCTGATCTACCATCGCATCCGTTCGTATTGAGCCACGGCCCTGCTTTGTTTTGTCAGGGCCGTTTTCTTTCGTAACCTGCCCACGTCATACCACCTGTCGCGATCCTGTGCCACCTGTCTCTATTCCGCCCCAACTGTCTCTATTCCGCGCCGGATGTCTCTATCCGGCCCCGACTGTCTCTATTCCTACCCTGCTGTCTCTATTCCGCCCCAACTGTCTCTATTCCGCGCCACCTGGCTCGATTCCGCGCCGGATGTCTCAATCCTGCGCCGACTGTCTCTATTCCGCCCCAACTGTCTCGATTCCGCGCCACCTGTCTCGCTCTCAGCCCAACTGTCTCTATTCCGCGCCACCTGTCTCGCTCTCAACCCAACTGTCTCTATTCCTACCCTGCTGTCTCTATTCCGCCCCAACTGTCTCTATTCCGCGCCACCTGTCTCGATTCCGGCCTAGATGTCTCAGCCTGTTTGTGTAGCTCCTGCGGCCTCTGGAGCAATCTTTTCTCGGGCATCAGGGGTGGATCCGTCAGACCCATTTTTGGGCCAACTGTCTCTATTTTTTTCCAACTGTCTCGAATTCGATTCTGACCCCAGATTTCATGCGGCCTCCAGAAGCCCAACTGTCTCTATCATTTTTGAACTGTCCTCAAAATCAGATCCGGAAACCACGACAATCTCCCCCGTGCTCAGTGATCACCTTCCAGACGGGGAAAGCCCATGAACTCAAGCAACAGCTACCACGGCATCGACACCAACGCGGTCCGTGTCATCCGTTTCAAGGCCAGACAACTCTCTCGTCTGCCCGGCTTCTCCAGTTCGGAGATCGAAGATCTGGAACAGGAGATGGTCATCGATGTTTTGCGCCGTCTGCCGAATTTCGACCCGGCGCGCGCCGGTCTGCCCACCTTCATAAGCCGGATCATCGGACATTGCGCCGCCACCCTGGTGACCAGGAAGAGAACAGACAATCTGGAAGGCAAAATGGCGTGGATCTCCCTGGATGAACTGGAGACTGGCATCGACCCGGAGATGACGGGAATACGCTCCGGAATGGATCACATCCATTTGACGATCGATATCGGTCGTCTTCTGGGTCGTCTTCCCAATGAGCACCGCCGGATCTGTCAGTTGCTTGTGTTGTTGGACAAACCGGCCATCCCGCAACGACTGGGCATGGGACGCACCACCTTCTATCGACGACTTGGCGAGATTCGCAGTCATTTCCTGAAAGCGGGCATGCAGAACGCTCTGGCCGCCGCATGAGACGATTTCAAGCAAAAAGTTTCGATCACAACAACCTGTAACCAGTTCCGCACGTCTAGGATTCATGGTCCAAAAAGCTCGATCCCTGGCGGGCCTGACGTGCGATTTTCACCAGGATGCTTATTCAGGAGAGCAGGTCATGATTCAGATCCATTCCAGCCAGCAGGTCCATGTCACCCCGGAGTTGGCCGGTGACTGGCTTCAGCACAACATTTTTGCTCGGCAGAGGACCATGCGCCCGCGCCATCGGGATACCCTGGTCCAGGAGATCCAGGCCGGACGGTTCATCCAGGGCACCCAGATCCATTTCGTTCGTTTCCGCTCCGAGCAATTGCTGGTCAACGGACAGCATACCCTGGCCGCCATCGAGAAGTCAGGCATTCCGGTCACATTGAGCGTGCTGATCTCCAATGCCGAGACCATGGACGAAGTGGCCGAACTCTACTCCCGCCACGACAACCACCTCTCCCGGTCAATCCTGGATGCCATCAAGGCCAGGGATCTTCACAACCAGATCGGCATGTCGTTGAACCAGGCCATGCGAGTGGCTTCCGCGCTGCGTTTCATCCAGGGCGGGTTCCGTCGTCCAGATGGCAGTGTTTGTCGGGAGAATGTCCTGGCCGACATCCAGGAGTGGGAAGAGGAAGGCAATGCCTTCTTCGAGGCCATCCAGCGTCCCGGCAACGATCCCGTTCTGCTGACGAAGGCCGCCGTTCTGTCGGTCGGGTTGGTCACCTTCCGCCACCAGGAGGTGAAGGCCCAGGAGTTCTGGCGGCAGGTCTCGCTGGACGACGGCCTGCGCATGAACGATCCCCGCAAGCTCCTGCACGAGTTCATCGAACTGACCCGGGTCAAGCAGGGACCGATCATGCGGGGCGGCAACGTCGTCACATCCGCCTATGTGGCCAGAGCGACGGCGGTGGTCTGGAACGCCTTCTTCTCCGGCACCCCCCTGACCCGCATCAACGTTCCAGATCCGAATCGGGAGATTCTCATCAAAGGCACCCCCTACAAAGGTATGAAGAGCGCGTGAAAACAGGAGACATGAATATGGACACGCTTCCCATCGAATTCATCATTGTCAGCAAACGACTGCGGCAGGTTCGCCCCGAGGCGGTGACGGCTCTGGCCCAGAGCATCCGGGAGTTGGGGCTTCTGAATCCGATTCTGGTAACGCCTGAATTGGCTGACAACGGCCAGGAAATCGGTCTGTTCCGTCTGGTCGCCGGTCATCATCGTCTGCAGGCCTGCAAACAACTCGGCATGACTGAAATTGGTGCCAATATCGTCACCATCCAAACTGTTGACCAACGTCTGGCCGAGATCGACGAAAATCTTTGTCGTTCTGAACTGAACCATCTGGAACGGGCCGAGCATCTGGCGGAACGCAAATCCCTGTACGAGATGAAGTACCCTGAAACACGGCATGGCGCCTGTGGCGGTGGGAAAAATGGCATTGGAATCAGGGAGCGGACTGAAAACGACAAAATGTCGTTTTCAGTCGATACCGCCCAAAGAATTGGTTCAACGGAACGCAGCATCCAAAGAGACGTGCGTCGCGCCAACAACATCAGTCAAGAAGTCCGTGACGCCATTCGCGATGTGGCTTCCATTTCCGACAACAGTCTGGAGTTGGACGCCCTGGCCAGTCTGGAAGAACCGGACCAGAAGGCGGCGGTCCGTTCCGTCCTGGATGGAAAGGCCCGCAGCATCCGAGAGGTGATCCGACAACAGGAGGAAGCCTTGCGCCCGGCGCCAGAGCAGACGCGCCCCAGGCAAAAACAAGAGGAATGCGAAGACCAAAATACAGAGCCGTCCTCAGCATCAGAAGGCACCCCGGACTGGAAACGCAGGGCCAAGGACGCCTCCAGCCAGGTTCTGGCGCAGAAGGAGAGGATCCGCACCCTGAACCAGGAGCGAGCCACCCTCAAGGATCGCATCAAGGCGTTGGAATTCTCGATGGCTCAAGCCGCTGCAGCACCGCGCCCGGACCTTTTGAGCGACCTGGAGAAGTTATTGGGGAATTTCGAACGCAACCTGCAGGAAACCCCGGACAGCTTCCCGTCCGACCTCCTCGACGTATTCGAGAACCGTTTCATGGATTTGCTGCTGTTGATCAAGAGCATCAACCGGCAGCGGGACCAATAGACCAACCATCAATCAGTCAAGCAAGGAGATGCACATGAACCAAGCACTCACCCTCGATCAACTGCGGCAGATGCCGGTGGGAGCCATTGCGGCCCTGCCGGTCCGGGAACTGGCCCGACTGCAACAGGAGGCCAAAGAAGCCGCAGACCGCGTCAAATCCATCACCGATTTTCTCAACGGTGTCCTGATCCATCGTTTCGGGGATCGGGCCACCACCATGCGCCAGCAGACGGGCAAGGAGCATGGCCTGATCCGGTTCTCCGAAGAGGACGTGGAGATCGCCTCCGAGCTGCGGGTGGATCCCAAATGGAACCAGCAGATGTTGAGTGAGATCGTGGACAGGATCGTTGCAGCGGGAGACTCCCCCAAGGATTACGTCACCATCACCTACGATGTCCCGGAAAGCCGGTACAAAAGCTGGCCCACCTCCATCCGGCAAGTGTTTGAACCGGCACGCACGGTCCGTTTCTCTCGTCCTTCGTTCACCCTCGGCTTGCGCAAGCAGGAGGTGGCGTGATGGCTCTCCTAATCATCCGCGCCGAGCAGCGCATGGCAGAGAAACGCGGCATCAAGGCGTGCATCTTCGGCAAGTCGGGCATCGGCAAGACCACGCTGCTTTGGAGTCTGGATCCGGAAACCACCCTGTTTTTCGACCTGGAGGCCGGTGATCTGGCGGTCGAGGGTTGGCCGGGCGACACCATCCGCCCCCGCACGTGGGACGAATGCCGTGATTTCGCGGTCTTCATCGGCGGCCCGAATCCGGCCCTGCGCAACGACCAGTATTTCAGTCAGGCCCACTACGACGCCGTTTGTCAGCAGTTCGGCGACCCGGCGGTCTTGAACCGCTACCAGACGATTTTCGTCGATTCGCTCACGGTGGCCGGTCGGCTCTGCTTTCACTGGTGCAAGGGCCAGCCGCAGGCCTTCTCGGAGAAAACCGGCAAGCCCGACCTGCGGGGAGCCTACGGCCTGCACGGCCAGGAGATGATCGCCTGGCTGACCCACCTCCAGCACACCCGTGGCAAGAACATTCTGTTCGTCGGGATCCTGGACGAGAAGTTCGACGACTTCAACAAGCGGTTCTTCTCGCCTCAGATCGAGGGCAACAAGACCGGCCTGGAGTTGCCCGGCATCGTCGATCAGGTGATCACCATGGCGGAACTGTCCGCCGAGGATGGGCAGCTTTTCCGCGCCTTCATCTGCCACACCCTCAATCCTTGGGGCTATCCCGCCAAGGACCGCTCCGGACGTCTCACCATGGTCGAAGAACCCCACCTGGGACGCATGATGACCAAGATTTCCGGTCCGGTGCGTCCCATCCAGGAACGCCTCGAATACGGTCAACCGGCTCCTGCCGAGACCACCAATACCTCTGCATCCAACTGATGACACAAAGGAGATCCTTACCATGAACATGAACGCTGCTTGGCAGGACTTCAACGACGCCGACACCCAGAACAATTTTGACCTGATCCCCAAGGGGACCATCGCTCCGGTGCGCATGATCATCAAACCCGGTGGTCTCGATGACCACAGCCGGGGCTGGACCGGTGGTTACGCCTCCCGCGCCAAAGAGAGCGACGCGGTCTATCTGAGTTGTGAATTCGTAGTCACCGCCGGGGAGTTCGCCCGCCGCAAGGTCTGGAGCCTGATCGGACTGCACAGTCCCAAAGGACCAGAGTGGGCCAACATGGGCCGAGCCTTCATCCGCGCCATCCTCAATTCCGCCCGGGGGCTTTCGGACAAGGACGCCTCGCCCCGCGCCATTGAGGCCCGACGGATCCGTGGATTCGTCGATCTGGACGGCATCGAATTCCTGGCCAAGATCGACGTGGAGAAGGATGCCAACGGCGATCCAAAGAACGTGATCAAATTCGCCATCACCCCGGACATGAAGGAGTATCAGGGTTTTCAGCCTTCGGCCTCACCGGTGGCGGCGACCATGCCCCAGCAGACCGCCACGGGCTTTCAGTCGGGAGCGACCGCCTATCATGCGGCTGCGTCCGCCCAACAGGCCACCTCGTTCCAACCGTCTGCGTCCGCCCAACAGGCCGCCCCTGCGGCCAACGGGTGGCGTCCTGCGGCCCAACAGGTCGCACCCGTCCATGGGCAGAACGCTGGTGCCACGTTGGCCCGCCCGAGTTGGGCGCAATAAGACAGGAGACCGGGGATGATTCTCAGACCCAGGCAGAAACAGTTCGTGGAGCGGTCGGTGGCCGCTCTCCACGAACACGGCAACACTCTGGCAATCGGTCCAACAGGCAGTGGCAAGACGATCATGCTGTCTGCCGTGGTGGGCCGGATGCTGGCCAACAGCGGTGGCAAGGCCTGCGTCCTGGCCCATCGGGATGAATTGACCCGGCAGAACCTGACCAAGTTCAGCCGGGTCAACCCCGGTCTCTCCACCTCGGTCGTGGATGCGGAATCCAAATCATGGCGAGGCCGGACCACCTTCGCCATGGTGCCCACTCTGGCGCGGCAGACCAATCTGAACGGCATGCCGCCTCTGGATCTGCTGGTGATCGACGAGGCGCACCATGCGGCGGCTCCCGGCTATCGCCGCATCATCGATGCCGCCAGGGAGCGTAATCCGGATTGCCGCATTTATGGCGTCACTGCCACCCCCAACCGGGGCGACAAGAAAGCCCTGCGCCCCATTTTTTCCAACGTGGCGGATCAGGTGCGCCTGGGCGAGTTGGTGCGCTCCGGCCATCTGGTGCCGCCGCGCACCTTCGTCGTCGATGTCGGCACCGGCGAGGCTTTGAGCCAGGTCAAACGCACCTCCGACGATTTCGACATGGCCGAGGTGGACCGCATCATGAACAAGGCGCCGGTCACCGAGGCAGTCATCCGGCATTGGCAGGAGAAGGCCAGAGAACGCCAGACTGTGGTCTTCTGCTCCACCGTGGACCATGCCCGCAACGTCACCGACGCTTTCAATGCTGCCGGGGACAACGCGGTCCTGGTTCATGGCGATCTGCCCGATGGCGAGCGCCGCGCCGTCCTGCGCCGATTCGAGAAGGGTAATGCCCGGCTGGTGGTCAACGTGGCCGTGCTGACCGAGGGGTGGGATCACCCGCCCACCTCCTGCGTGGTGCTGCTGCGGCCCAGCTCCTACAAGTCCACCCTCATCCAGATGGTGGGCCGGGGTCTGCGCACGGTCGATCCCAATGAACACCCGGGGGTGATCAAAACCGATTGCATCGTTCTGGATTTTGGCATCTCCACCCTGTTGCATGGCTCTCTGGAGCAGGATGTCGATCTGGATGGCAGCGACGGCACCGGCGAGGCTCCCACCAAGGATTGCCCGGAGTGCGAAGCCACTGTGCCTCTGGCCGTCCGGGAGTGCCCGTTGTGCGGATACGTCTGGGAGCGGCAGGAGCGCAACGACGGGCCGGAGGCCATCGAAGATTTCATCATGACCGAAGTGAATCTGCTGGCCCGTTCCAGTTTCCTCTGGGTCGATCTCTTCGGCGACGACGCGGCCCTGGTGGCCAATGGCTTTTCGGCCTGGGGAGGCATCTTCTTTCTGGATGGTCGCTGGCATGCGGTGGGTGGGGCCAATGGCATCCCGGTCCGGCTTCTTTCCATCGGTGAGCGCATCGTCTGCCTGGCTGCTGCCGACGACTGGCTCAACGAAAACGAAACCGCCGACTCGGCCCACAAGACCAAACGGTGGATCCACGAGGCAGCCACCGAGCGGCAGTTGCAATACCTCCCGGCGGAATACCGTCTCGATCACAACCTGACCCGCTATCAGGCCTCGGCCCTGCTGACCTTCCGGTTCAACCGGCGGGCGATCCAGGAGTTGATCTTTCGGGTGGCTCAACCGCCCCTGGCCGAGGTGGCGTGATGGCTACCACGATCTGGACTCGCGAACGGACCTCCTGGCACGAGCCGGGACATGGATGGATCGATTTGCCCATCGCCTTGAAAGGGGTGCAGGTCGGGCTGGACGAGTTGTCCCCACGGGAAAAAAGCATCTTTGGCAAAACCCTGAAGCAGACGCGCAGTTACGTCCTGGTCCGACTGGCTGGTCGGGTGCGGGCTTTATCAAGAACCAAAGTATTGGGAGTGACCAGCATGACAGACGCGACGGATTTGGAACGGGCGGCCATGGCCGCCGCCCTGCGCCCCTTGGGCGAATATGTGGCCAGCATCGGCATGCAGCGGCCTTTGGCCGAATACAGCCGCGAGGAGGTGTTGACCCTGATCGAGGTGGCAGTCACCGCCTTCCAGGATTACTTCCGCAAGAACAACGACGAAATCCCTTTCTGAGGTCACGTCCATGTTGGATTGCAATCACCAGACCACCTTCGGCGAATTGATCACCGGGCGGATCGACGCCGCCCTGGTCGCCGAGGAATCCGTCAATCCGCCCAGGGAGTACCTGGGCGGCTCCCGGCTGGGTGTCGCCTGCGAACGGGCTTTGCAGTTCGAATATGCCGGTGCGCCCAGGGATGACAGTCGCGGCTTTTCAGGCAAGACCCTGCGGATCTTTGCTGCTGGCCACCTTTTCGAGGAGATGGCGATTCGCTGGTTGCGGGCCGCCGGTTTCGATCTGGTGACCCGCAAGCAGAATGGCGGGCAGTTCGGCTTTTCGGTGGCCACAGGGCGCATCCGGGGACACGTCGACGGCATT
>JADGAB010000121.1 GCA_015232245.1 Magnetococcales bacterium
CCCTGGTTGCTCAATTTTCGTTTCCCGGTCGCCGACCTGGGACCGATTCCGGACGGGGAACTCTCCCGGCATGCCCGGTTGCGTGCCGGTCTGCTGGCCCTGAAATACGGTACCCGCGATCCCCAGTCCCAAATGGCGGCTCTGGACCAGATCGTCGCCGCCCTGGCGGAAGCGCCGGAACTCCTGCTGCCGGTGTTGCTCTATCTGTTGACGACCTTCCAGAACCTGGATGATACGCACGTGCAGCAGGCTGTCCGCCGCATCAACCTCGAGGAGAAATACACGATGATGTCTCTATTCGCACGAGAAATTTTGAGTGGAAACAAACCCGAATGGGTGGAGCTGGTTCGCCAGGAAATTCGGCAGGAAGTTCGTCAGGAAGAAGCCGCCTCCATGCTGCTCAAACTGATGCGTCGCAAGTTTGGTCAGACCCCGGATTGGGTAAGTGAGAAGGTCAAATCGGCGGAGCTGGAACTGATCGAAATCTGGAGCGATAACTTCGTGTTCGCCAACACCGTGGATGAGGTGTTCGTTTCGTGACTGAAACAATCCGGGGTCAACCTCCCGGAATGGGAGCGGTTCAGACCGCCCCTTGATCAGTCACAGCAACGCATCCCGAACGGGACGGTTTTTTTGCAAGAGGTTGTGTCGGGACAACGCGTTCCGGATCGCCCGATTGAAGGACTTGCGGCTCACCTGACCCTTGACCAGATAGTCCTGGGCGCCGTCTTCCACGGCCAGCATGGCCTGCTTGTCGTCGTCCATGCCGGTGAAGACGATGATCGGCGTATCCAAAGCCAGCTCTTTCAAACAGGGAAAGATCTCCTGAAAACCATGCCGGTCCGACAGATTCAGATCCAACAGAATCAGATCGAACTTGTCCCGGGTCAGCAACCGTTCCGCATCCTGAAACGAGGTCACGTGGGTCAGCTTGCTGGTGGCCAGGGGATGGGAGGGATTTCCCGATTCCCGATCCTCCCGCAGCCAAGCCTGCATGAGGGCGAAGAATTCGATTTCGTCCTCGACGATCAGAAAATGATGGCCCGCCGTGAAATCATGAACGTTCAACCGCTGGCGCGGGGTGGCGGGAAGCACCGGATCCAGATCGATGATCCGTTGCGCCAGATGGCGCATCACCCGGAACGCCAGGGAAGGATCCTCCTGCAACCGTTCCATCAGCAGTCTGGCTTCCACCTTTTGGATGATGGCGTCGGTGGCGGTCCGGGCGGTGGCGCAACGCTGCCGGGAGGCGGTGAACAGCGCCGCCATGCCGAATACCTCTCCCTCTCCCACCTCCAAAAGCAGGGACTGCCCGCTGGAGGTCGCCCGGGAGATCAACACCCGGCCCTGCTGCACCACGTAGAACTCCCCCGCAGGCTCTCCCTGGCGATAGAGAACCTCCCCGGCCTGACAGGGTGTTCCCGGTTGTCTGATCTGCTCCTCCAGCACGTCGGCTTCTCCTGAACAACGATTTTGGTATTGCAAGAATTGCATTGTTAAAATAGCAATTCTTGCAATACCTGTCAACTCTCAAGCCGCCCGGGCCGACGGTGGGATCTTGCCCTCCTGCAAACTGACCAGTTCCCCCTGGGAGAAGATCCGGTCGGTATCCAGCAGAATGACAAACTGGTTGCCCTGTTTGCCCATGCCGCGAATGAAATCGATGCGTACGCCGCTGCCCAGTTTGGGGGCCGGTTCGATCTGGGAGGGGTCCAGTTCCATCACCTCCTTGACCGAATCGGCCATGGCGCCGATGACTGTGGCACCCTCCTCCTCCTGCTGGATATCCAGAATGATGATGCAGGTATTGATGGTCTTTTGACTGGCGGACATGCCGAATTTCAGTCGCAGATCCACCACCGGCACCACGCTGCCCCGCAGATTGATCACTCCGCACATGAAATCCGGTGTGCGGGGTATCCGGGTGACTTCGGTAAACTCCAACACCTCCTTGATGCGGGAGATGTCGATGGCAAACACCTCCTCTCCCAGATGAAAGGTCAGAAATTGGGTCGGAGCGATGATGGTGTCGCTGTTCATTTTAAAAGTTCTCCTTTTTCGAGTCAAAAGGTCTCGAACTCGTCATCCGAGGCGCCACCGGAACCCATTTTCAGCTCCACCCCCCGGCCTGCCGGAGCGGGCAGGGCCTTGGTGGGGGCGTGTTTGACCGCCAGACGACCTTTGGAAGCCGAAACCCCGGAGGATGCGCGGGCCGGTTTGGGTCTGGCGGTGGCGGTCGCCTGCTGGCCGGTGCGAAAGAAGCTGATCACCTCGGACAGATGCATGGCCTGATTGTTCATCTCCTCGGCGGTGGCGGCCATCTCCTCGGAGGCGCCGGCGTTCTGTTGAATCACCTGATCCAATTGACCGATGGCCGCGTTGATCTGGCTGGCCCCCTGGCTCTGCTCCCGGGACGAGGAGGAGATCTCCTGCACCAGTTGGGCGGTCTTCTGAATATCCGGCACCAGCTTGCTGATGATGGTCCCGGCCCGTTCCGCCACCTGGACGCTGGCCGAAGAGAGATGGCCGATTTCGCCTGCCGCGGTCTGACTGCGTTCCGCCAGTTTGCGCACCTCGGCGGCCACCACGGCGAATCCCTTGCCGTGTTCCCCGGCCCGGGCCGCCTCGATGGCGGCGTTCAGGGCCAGCAGATTGGTCTGTCGGGCAATCTCCTCGATAATGGAGATCTTGCTGGCAATCTCCTTCATGGCGCTCACCGCCTGAGTGACCGCCTGGCCGCCCTCGTCGGCGTCCCGGGCGGCAATCCGGGAGATCCCCTCCGTGGTCTGGGCGTTGTCGGTATTCTGGGAGATGTTGCTGCTCATCTCCTCCATGGACGAGGAGGTCTCCTCGATGCTCGCCGCCTGTTCCGTGGCCCCCTGGGAGAGGGTCTGGGCCGAGGAGGCCAACTGCTGCGCCCCCGTGGTGACGCTGGCGGAAGCCTCGGTGATCTTCTCCACCACCTCCCGCAGCTTCACGGCCATGGTGTCGATGGCCCGGGACATGTCCCCCAGTTCATCCTGCCGGTTGGAGACGCAACGGATCGCCAGATCCCCTTCCGACATGCGCACCATGTTGCCGATGCAACCCGTGATGGAGGAGACCAGACTCTTGGAGAGAAAATAGGCCAGCAACGCACCCAGGAGAATGGCCAGCAGACTGCCCCCAAGAATCAATTGTTCGGAGCTGGTCACCTCGCTTTCCAGTTTTTTCTTCTGTCCGGCGCCGACCTGATCCAGCAGTTCGTTCAGGGCGCGCCGGGAGGCGATCATCTGCTGTTCGGATTTGTTGACGTGCTCGATCTGGCTGTTGAGTTCGCCGAACCCTTTCTGGTATTCATGCAGCGCTTTCACCACCCCTTTGCCGATCTCCACATCCTTGGGATCCTGGAACGCCGCCACCATCCCTTCGGCAATGGTGATGGCCTTGGCCAGATTCTCCTGGACCCGCTTGACCGACTTGGCATCGTTGCCATTGGAGATGATCACCTCCTTCTCACCCAGACGGGCATCCAGAAAGATCTTGGCGATATTCGCGGCGTGATCGATCTTCTGGATCCGCCCTTCCAGCATTTTCTGGATCTCCTCGGCACCCTGGCCCGATCCCATGGATTTGCCGGACTCCCGCAGCTTGTGGTACTGGCTCTCTTCCAGTTTGTCGGTGGCGTCGATCATGCTCCGGGAGAGCTCCCGGATGCGGGCCAGAACCGTTTCCTGCGCCTTGTCCTCCTGGATCAGGTCGGCGAAGCCCTTGCCAAAGGTTTCCGCCAACTGGGCGATCTTGGTCATGTT
This sequence comes from Magnetococcales bacterium, assembly GCA_015232245.1. GTDB lineage: Bacteria > Pseudomonadota > Magnetococcia > Magnetococcales > Magnetaquicoccaceae > Magnetaquiglobus. Next base: position 3,792 of record JADGAB010000121.1, read on the forward strand.
CTCCTTGTCCACCGGATCCCGGAAGTGAATCTCCCGGGCCTGGTTGGTGAGATTCTTGATGTTGCCGACCGCCTTGTTCACCGGTTCCTGATGTTTGGGATTCCGGTCGCCGATGAAGTTGCGTTCCGACCGCAACATGAGGATGGATTCCCCTTCGATTTCGTTGACAATCGTGCTGTTGCCCAGCCGCTTGATCACCGAGGAGAAACCGTTGGAGCCGATGACCGCCACCAGTATGGTCATGAGCAATACCATCCCGAACCCCAGTCCAAGTTTTGCGGCCAGTTTGAGATTTCTCATTGTTGCCTCCTTCAAGCTGAAGTGAACCTAGTTCATAATCCAAGTTATTGATTACCAGGCGATTTGGCCCGTGGCCAACACCTGCCGCACCGTCTCCACCAGATGTTTGCCGGAAAAGGGTTTCAACAGGGTGTTCTCCACCCCGAGGGTCCGGACCGCCCGCAACAGGCTGTTGCCATCGAAATACTGTCCACCACCGCTGACCGCGATCACCAACGGGGGCGGCGGATGGGACAACAGATAACCGATCAACTCTATCCCATCGGTGTCGGGCATGAGAATGTCCGTGATCACCAGATCCACGGCGAGGGTTTCCAGAAGCCGCTGGGCGGCTCTGCCTTCCCGGGCGGTCAGTACCACAAATCCCTGCTCTTCCAGTACCCGTTGATAAAGGGCCAACAGTTGGGGATCGTCTTCCACACACAGAATCGTTGCCATGGCAATCACTCCTTTAGAGACCCATCGGAACTGACCATGCCCAGGAACATTCCACATTCCATGCCGTGACAAACGGGGGATGGATTAAAATTTTTGCCAATTTTATCAATATTATATAAATATATTAACAATAGTTAATATAAAAATGTTGCAAATAAATACGCAACATGCAACATTTTTGTTGCAGTCAATGAAACGTGTGCAATTCACATAGAAAATGATTTGCGTGTAGAGCGGTCCAGCGGATGAATCAGGAGGCGAGCCGGTTCAGGAGACGCTCCAGATCGGCGGTGAGAATCGGTTTGGGAAGGAAATCCAGAAACCCCCGGGCATGGAGTTCCTGGGGGGAGGAGAGCTCCTGATAGCCGGAGGTGAGCACCACCGGCAGCTTTGGAGCCAAAGCGCGCACTTCCATCAGCAACTGGTCTCCGGTGGCGTCGGGCATGGTCTGATCGGTGATCACCAGATCGAAGCGGTCCGGGTCGGCGCGCAGCAGATCGATGGCCTCCCGGGCGCTGGTGGCGCTGACGCACTGACAGCCCAACAGGGTCAGGTGTTCGGTCAACACCTGCACCAGTTGGGGTTCGTCATCCACCACAAGAATCCGACAGGGGAGTGGAGGATGTTTCTCCTGGTCGCGCCGGCCTTTGCGGCGTTCCATGGCGGGTTTCTCCAAAGGCAGAAAGATCTGGAAGGTGGTTCCGGATCCAGAGAGGCTTTCGAGCTGGATGGCGCCTCCCAGATCCGCCACATGTCCATGGACCACGGAGAGTCCCAGTCCGGTCCCCTCTCCGACCCCCTTGGTGGTGAAAAAAGGATCGAAGATGCGGGACTGGATCTCTTTGGGGATGCCACAGCCGTTGTCCTGGATGGTGATCCGGGCATAGTGGCCGAGGGGCAAGGCCAGGGTCTCCTTGTCGGCGTCGATGCGCAGGTCTTCCAGAGAGATGGTCAGTTCCGCCCCGGAACGTTGCGCCAGGGCCTGCACCCCGTTGGTGCAGAGATTCATGAGGATCTGGTGGATCTGGGTGGGATTGCCGAGAATGGAGAGCTCCCGGCTGGTCAGATGGGTGACCAGTTTGACATTGGCGGGGATCACCGCCCGCAGGAAGCGCAGGGTCTCCTTGACCAAAGGCCCCAGGGCGATGCTGGTGGCCTGCATGTCGGTCTGACGGCTGAAGGCGAGCAGCTGGGCAATCAGATCCCGGGCCCGCAGGCTGGCGCTGAACACCTCCTGGAGATCCTGATATTTCTGGTCTTCGACGGTCAGTTTTTTGAGCACCAGTTCGGTGTAACCGATGATCACCCCAAGAATATTGTTGAAATCATGGGCGATTCCTCCTGCAAGGGTGCCGATGGCCTCCATTTTCTGGGACTGGCGCAACTGGGACTCGATCTGCTCATGGCGGGTGACATCCCGGTAGACGGCCACATAGTGCCGGATCGCGCCATCCGGATCCTTCACCGGGGAGACGCTGGCCAGCACCCGGAAAATGCTCCCATCTTTTTTCTGGTTGGCGAAGTGGCCGCGCCAGGATTTGCCCTGGCTGAGGGTGTTCCAAAGATCATCGACCACCTCTTGCGGGGTCTGACCGGAGCGGAACATGTTGGCATTCTGCCCCAGCACCTCCGTGGATTCAAAACCGGTCATCCGCAGCAACGCCTGATTGACATACTGGATGGTGCCCTGCCGGTCGCTGATCAGCACCATCTCCTCCACCTGTTCCACGGCGGCCATCAGCCGTTTGGCGTGCATGGCCTGACGCAAGGCGCCGATCCCCAGGGAGACATGACTGGCCAGATCGGTCAGGAAGCCGATTTCCGCCTCGTCGAAGGCATCGGGTTCCGGGGCGTAGATGTTCAGGGAGCCGATGGTCTGCTGGTCCAAAAACAGCGGCAGGGCCAGTGAGGAGGCATAGCCCCGGGCCAGGGCCTGCTGACGCCAGGGGAGATAGACGGGATCGGCCAGGATGTTTCTCGCCAGGCTGGGACGACCGGTACGGATGGCGGTCCCTGTGGGCCCCCGACCCCGTTCCGTATCCTTCCAGGAGATGCGCAGGTTTTCCAGATAGCCCTCCTCGTAACCGAACTGGGCCACGGGAAGCACGCTGCCTGCCGTGTCGGGCTGGGCCATGCCCACCCAGGCCAGACGATAACCCGCGTGCTCCACGATCAATTGGCACACTCCGACCATGAAACGCTTTTCATCCACCGCCTCCAGCATGACCCGGCTGGCCATGCTCAGCGCCTTCAGGGCCCGGTTCATGCGGAAAAACTCTTTTTCCTTGCGTTGGCTTTCGGTGATGTCCTGAATGGTACCCAGCAGATGGGGGATGGGAACGCCGTTTCTCTCCTGCCGTGTGTAGACGCAACGGGCCAGAATCGTCACCTCCTGACCGCTTTGCCGGCAGACGCGGAACTCTTCGGCCCCGGAACCCTGCCGCTCCCGGATCTGTCGGATGAAGTGCCGGAACCGTTCCTGGTCATCCGGCTCCAGACAGGCGACGAAACCGTCCAGATCCAGGCGGTCCCGGGTTGCGGGCAACTCAAGAATGCGACACAGCTCCGGGGAGAGCTCCCAGTCGCTGCCGGTCAGGCGCCAGCTCCAGCTCCCCAGATGGGCGATGCGTTGCGCCTCGTCCAGGGAGAGGCGGTTCTGACGGAGATGTTCCATGGCCCGGTGCCGGGAAAGAATCTTCTGCACCCCTTCGGCGATCAGTTGCAACTGCTGCACATCCCCCTGGTCATAGGGCGCGGTTTTGTTGCCCACGCCGATGACCAGTCCCACCTGATCCCCTTCCAGGATCGGCACGCTCAGGTGACGCAGAATGGGCACATGGCCTTTCGGATAGCCTTTTCTGTCGGCTTCCGCCAAGAAATCGTTGTGTACCACCGGCTCTTTCCGGCGGATGCTGTCGGCCCAGATGCCGGCGCGGGTCAGGGGATAGTGTGTTTCGTGGGGTGCGGTACAGTGCTGCAGGGCCTGCTGATTCCAGGTCATCAGGGTGACGGTCTGCTGGTCCTCGTTGATGAGATGGAGATAGCCCAGTTGGCTGTCGGTCAATTCCACCGCCATCGCCACCGCCCGGTCGCACAACTGTTTTTCATCCAGCTGATGGGCTTCCTGACGCAGTTCCAGAAGCCTGCGCAGCCGCTCCTCCCCTTTGCGCAGCGCGTTGAGCATCCGGTATTCATCGGTGACGTCCCGGAACACCAGCACCACCCCGATCAGCCGGTTCTGCGCGTCCCGGACCGGGGAGCCGCTGTCGGCGATGTGGCGTTCCCGGCCATCCCGGGCGATGAGCACGGTGTGATTGGCCAGACCCACCACCGTGCCGGACTCGATCACCAGGGCGGCGGGATTGGGAACCGGCTGACGGGTGTGGAAGTTGAGGATCTTGAACACCTCGGCCAGAGGTTCTCCCCGGGCCTGGTCCACAGACCAGCCGGTGAGTTCCACGGCCACCGGGTTCATGCGGATGACGCGCCCTTGGCCATCGGTGACGATCACCCCGTCCCCGATGGCGTCCAGCGTGATGGCCAGATTCTCTTCGGTCTGCTGGATGCGACGGATCACCCCTTCGCCGATGCGGGTGAACAACATGGCTCCCAGCAGGATCATGGCGACCGAGGCCAGGATCGCATGCTCGATGGCCCGATACATGGGGGCCCGGGACTCCGTCATGTCCACCTTCACCACCAGCCCCATGCGCAGTCCGGGAATGGCCTCGTAGGCGGCGTGGACTTCCACGCCCCGGTAGTCCGGGCCGATGAGCACCCCCGATGCGCCGTTCAGGGCCAGGCGCATGGGTTGGGCCACCTCCTGTTTGCCCCAGGGAACGGGACGAGGCAGTTGGGAATCTCCATGACGCTGCCGGTACAGATAGACGATCTCCTCCCCCCGGCGCTGGGCAAAGACGATCTCGCCGCTTTTGCCCAGTCCCTCGTACCACCCTTCGTGGCTGGCGGTCAGAAAACGGACCAGCCGATCCACGGGGTCGTCCTGTGGGTGATCCTCCTTCATTTCCCAGCGGTGGAAGGTCTCGATCAGACGCGCCTGACTCTTGGCCAGAGCGGCCAGCCGCACCCCTTCGTTCTCCACCGAGGTGGCATACATGGACCACAGGCTCACCCCGCCCACGGCCAGGGCGAGAGTCACCATGATGGCCAGAAGCAGCAGAAAACGGGTGCGGGGGGTGGCGAACCGTGCCATGGGAGAGTCCTTATCGGGCGGCAGTCATGAGATTGTTTTCCTGGCGACGATGCCCATTTGGCGCATTTTGCGAAACAGGGTGGCCCGGCTCATGCCAAGCTGTGTGGCCGCCTGTTCCCGGCGCCAGTTGCAGGCGGTCAGGGCCGCCAGAATGAGCTGTTGTTCGTTGACAGGGGCTTTGTCCCCCTGGCGTTCCCCCCGGAGCGCGCCCCGCAGCTCCACGGGCAGATGCTCCGGTTCGATGGTCTCCCCCCGACAGATCACGAAGGCGTGTTCCAGGGCGTGTTCCAGCTCCCGGACGTTGCCGGGCCAGGGATGATCCATCAGAATCCCCAT
>JADGAB010000122.1 GCA_015232245.1 Magnetococcales bacterium
AGCGGCTCCAGGGTTTTGGGATCGGCGGTGTTGGGATTGAGCCGTCCAAAACGGCAGGTGTCATCCACGATCACGTAGGGGGCCAGCTTGCGCACAGCCTCGCCGTTCCAGTCCGGCAGTTGCAAAAGCTCCTCCATGGCGTGCAGGGGTTCGGTGTTCGGAGCCGGAGCGCTCCCCGGGGAGCCGTCGGAGGTCTGGGCGCTCATGGGCAGCAGCCTCTCCACGATCCGATCCACCAGGGACGGGGAGAGCCCCTCACGGGTCGCCAGCCGCAGCAGTACCTGACGCAGCTCCATGTTGAGATGGGCATCCTCCTTGCGCAGGGCGTTGAGGTTCCAGCGGCGCGAAGTGTCCTCCAGCAGGGCTTCCGTCTCTCCGTCCGGATTGTCCGGCAGGGCGATGGGCATGGCCCACATTTCGTTCAAGTGATCGATGCCTCCGGCCTGCATGCCATCCATGGCCAACATGGCCATCACGAACGTCAGCAGGGATTCCGCGTGCCGATGGGCGATTTCCAGTTCCAGTTCCCGTTGCACCTGGCGCAGATGAAACCGTTGCGACTCCATGCCGGAGTAGACCAGCGGCACCAGCAGCGCGATGGCGGAAAGGGTGACCAGCAGCACCATCCCCTCCTGGCCCCGGAAGCGGGAGTCGCGCTTCATGGTTTCGTCTCCGCACCCGCGCCGGGCAGAGGCAGCAGATTGCGCACCAGAGTCCAGGGGCCGATGTCGCGCCATTCGAACTGCCAGCGGAGCGCCCGCCACGGGGGTTGCGCCCCGTCGCCGTTGGGACGCCACTCCTGGGCGTCGAGCAGGGCGTAGTCGCTTTTGATCAGACCATCCGCAATCTTGAGAGTCACCTTGGCATCTTCCCGTTTGCCGTCCAGGGGTTTGACCAGCCGTTCCCAGATCATGCCTCGCCCGTCAGGATCGGGTCTCCAGCGGTAGATCACTTCCACCCGCGCCCCCAGACGCCAGTCGGGAATGATCGCCCCGTGGCAACGCAGGATCAAGGTGTCGTTGCCCTCCCGGATCATCCGCGCCGGGGGTTCCTTGATGAGATGTTCCAGATCCCGGCTCAACACCCGTTTCAGGTGGTTCCACAGATGCAGCGTCTCCGCCCGCTGTTCCATCAATCGGCTTTGCGACACCCCGCCGTTGACCACCCGGTAGACCCCGGTCATGATCAAGGCCGAGATGCTCAGGGCGATCAGCGCCTCCAGCAGGGTGAAACCCGGCGTGGGAAATTTTACACTCCCGGCCATCGGAACCGTTCCACAAACAGAGGGGTTTTCTCCTCTCCCACCTGGATCAACACCTCGTAGCCCCGGCCATCCTCGGTGCGGGCCACCCGCCGGGTCCAGTTCATGCGACGACCGGCCATCTCCTCTTCCCCCGAGAGCAGATCCGGAGTGACCGGCAGACCATTGGCCCGGAACAGCTCCATCTGGTTGCTGGCCACCTGGGCGGCGGCCAGACGCTCTTCCAGCCGGAATTGGGTATCGGCCTGTTGCTTGAGGATCGCTCCCACTCCCACCAGCAGCAGACCCAGCAACGCCATGGCCACCAGCACCTCCAGCAGGGTGAATCCACGGGTGGCCGGATGGCTCACTCCCATGTCAGCAGACCCGGTTCCAGACGGGGTTGACTCCATTCCGGTCGATAGGAGACGGTGAAGCCCTCGTTCTTCTCCCGGGCGGCGAACTGCACCAGAATCGCCCGGGTGGGACCGAAACGGTTGAAGGAAATGGACAGTTCGTCCATATCCGCCAGATCGCTTTTGTCCGCCTGCCAGATGAGGCGCCCATCCAGGGGGTCCAGGTGGCCGGGCTTGAGCAGGGGATCGGCCACGGGGACGTAGGTTTTCTCCTCGAGCACCTCGCAGTAGTAGAAACCCCGCGCCGGTTCCAGACGCAGGCGGTATTCCGCCATTCCCGAGCTCCCCTGATCCCGCAGCCACATCAGCACATTGCGGAAGCGGTTGGCCGAGGCGCGCAAGCCTTCCAGCCGACCGGGGGCCAGATTGGGAATGGCCAGGCCAAGCAGGATGGTGACCAGAAACAGGGTGATCATCACCTCCAGCAGGGTAAAGCCCCGGGCTGGACGGCATCGGGTCACGGGGTGCGATCCAGGTTCCAGGAGGTGATGTCCGCTCCTTTGCCCTCGCCGCCGGGCATGCCGTCGGCTCCCAGGGAGAGCAGGTCATAGTTGCCGTGCAGACCCGGAGAGAGATAGACATAGGGATTGCCCCAGGGATCGATGGGCGGTTTGGCCAGATACCCTTCCTGACGCCAGCGTCGGGGAACGGGTGCCGCTTCGGGTTTGACCACCAGGGCCAGCAGACCCTGTTCGGTGGTGGGATAGTTGTTGTTGTCCAGTCGATAGAGATCCAGGGCCTGGCCGATGGACTGGATGTCGAGCACCGCCTTGGTGTGACGGGCCTCGTCCGGGCGGCTCATGATTTTGGGGATGATCAGGGTGGCCAGAATGCCGAGAATCACCACCACGACCATGATCTCGATCAGGGTGAAGCCGGCGGAAGCGGGTTTGGTGGAAGAAAGGCGCATGGGTTGCCTCTTGGCAAGGGATGACGGACATGGTGGTTTTCAGGGTTCACGCAACCAGAAATCGTTGGATCTCAAGGGGTCGATAGTCCGGGGCGAGCCGTCTTCGGCCATGGCTCTGGGCGCCAGTTCGATTTCGTTGCGTTCGTGGATCAGGCGGTCGATTGTCAGCCAGAGTCCCAGCAGGGGGCCATGGGACTGCATGGCCTCTTTGGCATAGCGGGAACAGTTGGGGTGCGACGGGCAACGGTCGCCATCCACCCGGCTTATGGTATTGGAATAGAGCCGCAAGGGAAAGAGCAGCCATGGGGTCAGGCCCTGGTTTGCGTGGTTTTCCGGTGTGTGGAGGGGGCGGTAGGCCAGAGGGTTTTCTTCTCCCTGGAGGCGCTGGAGCGGCCAGAGGGTCAGGAGCAGCAACAGGCCCAGCCGACGTGACAGACCGGAGTGGTGAGGGCTTGGGAGTTTCATGATGGGGACATGGGTGCTCTTCGGAAGCGGGATCGTTTGTGGACATCAAAACATGAACTCATTGAGTTGTCAATGATTTTTCAGTTCATGGACTGGTGTCTGGGAGATTTTCGCATTTTTGTTGTGGTGTGGTTGACGAAAAGGGCTTGGGTGTAGGAAGATGACGAACGGTTGAATTCTTTCAAAGTCCATTGTTGGAGGCAAGGAAAGCGTCATGAACAAACGGTTGCTGGGTGTGGTCGGCGTGGCAGCGATGGTGATGATGACTCCCGTGTGGGCGGTCGCAGGGGATGCGGCGGCCAAGGCGGCGAAAAGCGCTGAGAAGAACGCGGAGAAGGAAGAGTTGTTCAAGGCGCGCAAGGCCCGGGAGATCGAACTTCTGGAACAGAAACTCGGTTGTCTGCGCGGAGCCAACACCGCCGCAGATGCGAAACAGTGCCAGGAGGCCCACAAGGCGCTGCAACAGACCGAAAAGTTGCAACGGATCAAGGAGCAGCGCAAGAAGCTGGACGATCGGGAAAAGGACATCAAGGAGTCCCAGGAGAAGCGGGAAAAGAAGGGGCAGTAGCCCCGGGACTCTTTACGGTTTGCGTATTGTCCTCCTTTCCGGCACAAAGGGGCCTGGAATTTGGGCCGGAAAGGGGGGGGCGGGCTGGCGGGGGATCAGTGATGGTTGGCGGAGCTTGCCCCGTTGCCGTCGATGATGCGACCGGTCCAGGCCAGGGCCAGGGAGGAGATCAGAAACAGGCTGTGGATGATGCATTGCCACATCGCCACATGGCTGGTGATGTGCTCGATGTTGACGAACGTCTTGAGCAGATGGATCGAGGAGATCCCCACCAGGGCCATGGCCAGTTTGACCTTCATGATGTTGGGATTGGAGTGACTGAGCCATTCCGGATAATCCGGATGGTGTTCCTGGTGCATGCGGGAGACGAAGGTCTCATACCCTGACATGACGATCATGGCCAGCAGGTTGGAGATCATCACCACGTCGATCAGCCCCAGAATGAGCACCACGGCGTCATTTTCGTGCATGTGGGGCTGTTTGAAGATCTCCAGCAGCTCGGAGAAGAAACGAAAGACGTAATAGCCCTGGGCGACGATCAGGCCCACATACATCGGCGCCTGCAACCAACGGCTGAAAAACATCAGATTGGCCAGGGGTTGCATGGGCGAGGGTCTGGTGAGGGTTTCGTGGGGTTCCGTCATGTTTTTTTTGTTCCTCCCGAATCTCGATCAAAAAAGAGTTGACAAGTGGCGCATCAGGATCGGGAACGCGCTGTCCCGGTTTTCGAGCGTCCCAGCCGGTGCGTGCCCAGCAAAAGCAGGAGCGCCAGCAGCAGACCCCCTCCGGCGATGAGGGGGTGGTAGACCAGCCAGGCCACGGAGATGGTGATCAGGGAGAGCATCAGGCTCAATACCAGGCTGAACAGTCCGGTCCCGACGCCGATCAGATCCCCCAGGAAAGGCAGCACATCCCCCAGGGCGCGCAACGGGCTGAAGATCAGGGCGAAACCGATCCACAGGCACAGCCATCCCACCCCCCGCAGAATCCAGGCAAGGATGGCGTTTTCCCGTTCTTCGGCGGCGAACATGGCCTGGGCGTCCCGCAGGCCGGAATGAAGCATTTCGATGGTCTGGCCGGTACGGGTCGGAAACGGCGTGAAGCTCTCGCCGGTTTGTCGGGCCACAACGCTGACCGGACCGGGATTGGCGATCTGAAAGGTGATTTTCATCTCCCCGATGGCCGGCTGCCCGGGATCCCGACCCAGATAGATCCCCCCGTCATGGAGCTGGGCGTTGCGGGGGAGCCTTTTGGCCGACATCATGCCGGGGGTCAGTTCCAGCCGTTTGAAATCGCTGATCTGTTCGATGAGGGCGGCGCTGAGAACGCGTCTCCCCAGACGCACATCGGTGGCGGTGTACTCCTGGGAGGCGTACAGGAGATCGGCGGGATTGTCGTGTCCCACAGGGTGGCGGAACTGGCCTGATTTCTGGAGTTGTCCGGACCACTCCTTGACATATTCGTAAGTGGTGACGGTTTCGCTGGAGCCTCCGGTCTGTTTGCGGGTCTCCTCGTGTTTTTTCTCCACCCACTGAAACATGGCAACCTCCCGTCGCATGCGCACCGCGTGACTGGTCACCCCGAATACGGAATCCGCAAGCTCGCCGTTGACGCGGGTCTCTCCGGTCAGGTGGATCAGTCGGTTCTCCTGGGCCGGATCGATTCTGTCCATCGGCGCTTCGACCACCGCCCCAAGCCCTTCCTGCAGGGTGTTGTAGCGTTCGACGGTACGTCCTTCGTTCCACCACATCAGCCCCAGGCCCACCAGGATCAGCACCAGACCCACCAGCATCCCCGAAAACGAGGAGGCGATATTCGATCCCCAGGAGCGGGTGGAGGTTTCGGTGAAACGGGTTCCGGACGACTCCTGGGAGTTGTCGGCGGGTGATCGGTCGTCGTTCATCTGTTTCTCCTTGCAATGGGTCCATGACACCAGGCCGGGGGGCAGGTTGATCTTAGGTCCATCAACGAGAGATGGTCAATCCCTGACTGGCCGCAGGGTTGATTCAGACCTGTTTCCAGGCCACGCCGATCTGCTCCAGGCGCTGGAGGCGTTGCGGATCCAACAGGCCATCCCTTTTGGCTTGACGCTGAAATTGCAGCCAAAGCCCCAGACGGGGATGTTCCGGGGTCTCCAGCGGCACCTCGCAATGGCCGTGACGGGATTTGAACTGCTGCAACTGGAGCATCATCTCCTCGGCCACCGCCTCCTTGGGATCCCAGATCATGCCGAGCGCCTCCAACAGGGCGGCGTGTTTCTCCCCCATGTTGCCTTTCAGACGGATGTTGCGCTGCGCGATCACCCAGGCGGCCAGGCGGGGATCTTCCGGCCAGTCGGCGGGGACCAGCACATGACCGAATCTTTTCTGGAACTCCTCCAGACCCCGGAACGACTCCAGCCAGAGCACCTCCTGGGCATCCCAGACAAAACCGATGGCATCCAGCCGCTGGATCCGCTCCGGTTCCAGTTGTCCCGCCAGTCGGGCCTTGCGTTGCGCCGCCACCCACCAGGCCAGTTGGGACAGCTCGGCGGAACTCTCCGTCACCAGACAGTCGCCATGCCGCTCCCGGTATTCGGTGAGGGCGGCGAACATCTCCTCCCAGAAGATCGCCTTGGAGTCCCAGATGAAGCCCAGGGACTCCAGACGCTGGATCTGATCCGGCTTGAGGAGTTTCAGACGGTAGTCCCGGCGCTGCTGGTCCACCCAGCGGGCCAGACCCGGATCGTGTTCCCACTGGGCCGGCACCAGACAGTGGTTGCGGGCCTGCTGAAAACGGGTCAAAGCCAGAAACAGCTCTTCCCAGGCCGCCTCCCGGGGATCCCAGATGAATCCCAGTCCGGCCAGCCGGGCCAGCTTCGCCGGGTCGAGTTTCTCCTTCTCCCGGGCCAGTCGCTGGGCCTTGACCCAGGCGAACAACTCCGGGGAGTCCGGCCACTCCCTGGGCACGTTGAAATGGCCCTGGGTTTCGTAAAAATTCTGCAAGGCGGCGAAAAGGTCGTTCCAGAGCTTCTCCGCCGGATCCCGGATGAATCCCGCCCCATCCAGACGGGCCTGCATGGCGTCGGACAGCCCCCCCTTGGCCCAGGCGCGGCGTTGGGCCTGCACCCAGGCGGGCAACAGGGGATGTTCCGGGCATGGCTCGATCACACCCGCATGACCGTGCCGCTCCTGAAAGAGCTGCAGTTCGGCAAATCGCTCCTCCCAGGCGGCCTGCTCCAGATCCCAGACAAAGCCCGCCTCCTCCAGACGGCTTTGGAGTTTCGGATCGATCTGGCCCAGCCGCCAGGCGCGGCGCATCTCCCGGGCCCATTGATCCAGCAGCATGGAGTCGAGACAGGGGTCGGGCACCTTGCCGTGTCCGGCGCGCGCGGAGAACTGCAAAAAGGCCTGCCAACCCTCTTCCCAGCGGGCTCTCTTCAAATCCCAGACAAAATCCACCGCCTCCAGACGGGCGATCCGCTCCGGGGAGAGTTGCCCCTTCTCCCGCAGTCGGCGCTGCTCCTCGGCCCAGATGGCCAGGGTGGGATTCTCCGGCCATTCTTTAAGCACCTTGCCATGACCGTGCTCTGCCCGATGCCGCCGCAACACCTCCAGCATCTCGTCCCAGGCCGCAGCCGCCAGATCCCAGACAAACCCTTCCGCCTCCAGCCGCGCCTGTCGGGCCGGCGGAAGTTTTTTCTGTTCCTTCTCCTTGCGCTGTTTTTCCGCCCATTTGCCCAGCAAAGGATCCTCCGGGAAGTGGCTCGGAATCTTGCCGTGTCCCCGCAGCCCCCGGAAGCGCAAAAACAGTTGGAAAGCATCCTCCCAGGCCGCCTCTTCCGGATCCCAGATGAAGCGCACCCCCTCCAGACGGGACTCCCGGTCAAAGGAGAGTTTGCCTTTCTTTTTCAGATGACGCTGCTTCAGGGTCCATTCCAGCAGCGCTGGATCCTCGGGACAGGGATCTCCGATCCGGGCGTGTCCGTGACGTTGAATGAAGCGCTCCAGTCGGGCGAAATCCTGCTCCCAGGCATGGGCTTCCGGATCCCGGACAAAACCGCTCGCCTCCAGCCGGGCCTGCTGTTCCGGCTCCAGGGTGCCCCGGGACCAGGCATGACGCTGCCGGGAGGCCCATTCCGCCAGTTCCGGACTCTCCGGCCAGCTCACCGGAACCACCCCGTGACCGTGCAACTGCCGAAAGGTCTGAAACTCCCCGAAGCGCTGATCCCACGGATCTCCAAGATTCTTCAGCAGCTCCGCGACGATCTGGAGCGCCGGAACCCCAGCCGGATTGACAGGATCAAACCGGGCCAGCAACGGTTCCGGAGCAAAGGTTCCCTCCCGACCCGACTGCTCCATGGCGGTGCGGATCTGCGCGTGCAACGTGGGGTCGATGCGGCGCAGACCGTTGAGAAGCTCCCACAGCCGTTCGTTCTCCCCCAGGGCCCCTTCTTTCAAAAACAAAGGGAGCGCCACCAGACCGACTCCACCCGGATTGGCCACCGACAACAGGGGATCCAGAGCCTGCGGCAAGCCATCTCCTCTGGGGATGGCCAGAAACAGCACCAGATCCGCCTCCGGCAGACAGCAGTGCCCGGTCGGCATGGCGTTCAGAAAGAGCACGGCCCGGCGGGCGCGCTGGAAGTCGATGAGAATCCGCTCCTGTTCCGTGGATTTGGCTCCGGCGGGCAGATGAAAAAGCTGACAGCGGAGGGTTTCGGCCATCCCCGGCTCCAGAAGCGGGAGGGAGGCGGAGTCGGGAAGATGCACATGCACATGCCGGAGCTCTTCCAGGGTGTCCATTTGGGCCAGCAGGGAGGCCAGGAGATCGGTCGTTCCCTTGCCGACTTCCGTGGGCAGCAGCAGCAGACGCCAGGGACGGGGCAGAGGCAGGGTCAGTGAGCGCTCCGGAGATGGGGTGGTCGGGTTCCGGGAAGATGCGGGCAACAGAGTCACCCGTTTGGCGGCGGGCAGGGGGTCTCCGGAGGCGCCGAAACCGATCAGACAATCGGCTTGCGCAAACCCCATCATGGCCCGGGACAAAAGAGGCAGCATGGCCCGGGTGGCCAGAATCACCCGGATGCCGGTGTGATGCCAGGCCAGAAAACGTCGGATCGTGTCCGGGTGCTGGGTCAGGGGAAAGTCGATCTCCAGAGGGTTTGCGGCCTGCGTCCCGCTCTCCTCGGCCACCTGCAGCGCGGCCAGATCCCCCCAGCCCATGTTCTGACGCCACTGCCGGATCAGATGGATCATCTGCTCGAAGGAGGAGAGCAGCACCACCACCACCCGCCGTCCCCCGAGACGCTGGATGATCCGCAAGGCGAGCAGCTCTCCCATCGCTCCTGGAGGCAGCGACAAAGTGGCCTCGTCGCCGCCGGTCAGCAGGTTTTGCAGTCGTTCCAAAGCCCAGCCGTGGGCCGGGGCGGTCAGGGGACGCTCCACCGTGGCCCCGGCCCCC
>JADGAB010000123.1 GCA_015232245.1 Magnetococcales bacterium
AAAAGTGAAGCTAACATCAGATTTTTAAAAAGAAATTTGCATGTTCTTGATGCAATTTTCTAACCGGACATCACTGATTTTGAGCTGTCTTTGGCCGGATCCGTCATTGCTCGTCTCTTCGGAAACGCTTGCAAACCGCTGGCAGGCCAATCGTCCGGCCTTGCGGAACGCCCCCACAGCGTATCTCCATCTGATCAACAAGGCTGTGGAGAAGTTCTGGGTCGATGGCAACGAACCCAAAGCCCGCAAATCAGAAGTCGTGGAGTGGCTCAAAGGGCATGAGGTGGAGGGGCGTCCCCTTTCGGAAAATCTCGCCCAGGCCATTGGCACCATGATCCTGCCAGCGAGACTGCGCAAGGGGGGGATCGAAAAATTGAGGTGGAATCAGTAAAAAACATCTAAAATCTTATACACATCTTCATATTTCAGAGAAAAAGGAGATAAATTGTGCCACTAATTATAATTAAAGTTTGCATGCTGGGCATAAATTGCTGAAAAAATCATAATTCCGCAACTCCATCTGGAATAAATCCGAAATAATGATTAACCCGGATGCTCATTCAATACCGGCATGCCTGGGCCATTGTCGACCCGGCACAGGGACGGATGGCGGGGGTTTGGGCACACGTTCATGACAAGGTCGACCCTTTTCAATCATTGGCATAGGGATTACGACCATGAGCGGATGTACTGTTATCAGATCAAACACACGTCAATCATACGCGATGGGGGTCAAGGGCATCATTTTTGCCGAGCCAACTCAAGATGTTAGCCGTTTGTTGCAGAGCCTTGATCCAGCGACATCTGTTCTTGTGGATATTTGTTATGGAAATCTATCTTTCCAAGGTTTCAAAGGTAGTCGTTTCCGGGGAGTTGATTGGTCCAGCTTGTTGCGAATAGCGGCCATCATTGGCGGGACCAACCCAGACTTGAGTGGCGACATGCCCTTCAGCAAACGACACCATGCATCCGTCTGTCAGGAGTTTGGTGGACGGAATCCCATGGATGGCGTGGAGACCGTCTTTATCCATGGGCTTTATGGATGCTCTGTTCTTCTGGACTGGTACAGCCAGGGTCTTGCCTCCTGCGCCGAAAAGAAAGACGTCCTGGCTTTTCAAAGATCGTATGACACCATGCTCATTGGGATGCTGCGGCAGATTTTCCGGGTCAGCAAACGCGGTATTTCAGTTTGGTTCACCGTACCGCTCAAGCCTGGGACCAGCCGACTGCGTCAAGGTGCTTGTCTGGTTCCAGACATCGATCAACCAAAATTACTTCAGGAATTGACATGTTTGTCGGATCTGATCGTTTCCCAGACGGACGTCTGGAGAGACGGCATCGCCCATACGGTTTTGGTGACCGACCCCCTGAACAAATGGGAATTGCCAGCCAAATCAGCCGCTGCATTCGGTTTGTCTGCCTTGGAGCCGCCGGACCTTGCCGAATTGATCAGGAAGGTTTCAGCACAGTCCGTCCCGGAAAGTGAGTGCCTTGAAGGGTTCAACCCACTCGATCAAACAATATCAATGAGTTGTGAATGCCTTGAAGGCGGTTTCTGCAATATGGCTTGAATGGGTTGAAGGGTTCAATGCAAGACTCGATGTTGCGCGCACGATGCCGGTTGGTTTGACAAACTCGGATTCTCTTGATCTTGCTGAATTGATTAATAAAATATCCTTAAGCAAGATGCTTGCCAGAAAACAGTGCCTTGAAGGGTTCAACCCACTCGATCAAACAATATCAATGAGTTATGAATGCCTTGAAGGCGGTTTCTGCAATATGGCTTGAATGGGTTGAAGGGTTCAATGCAAGACTCGGTGTTGCGCGCACGATGCCGGTTGGTTTGACAAACTCGGATTCTCTTGATCTTGCTGAATTGATTAATGAAATCGCCTTAAGCAAGATGCTCGCCAGAAAACAGTGCCTTGAAGGGTTCAACCCGATCGATCAAGCAATATCAATGGGTTGTGAATGCCTTGAAGGCACTCTGCGCCCCATGCTCCGGGTGGGTTGAAGGGTTCAATCCGTGACTCGATACTGCCCGCACAGTTCGGGTTGTTCAGGAAACCTTGGATCCGCCGAATCGTGAAGGTTTTTCAATGATTTCAACAAGATCATCGGGAGAAAAAGGTGTTCCGAAAGGCTCGCCATCATCAATCAAGCAATATCAATGGGTTGAAGGTGCCTTGAAGGCTTTTCTTGCACCATGCTCCGAGTGGGTTGAAGGGTTCAACCCGTGACTCGGTATGAACAGCCCCCACGGAGGTGGAGTGCCTTGAAGGGTTCAACCCACTCAATCATGTAATATCAAACAGTTAAGAATGCCTTGAAGGCAGTTTTTGCGCCATGATGAAGGTGGGTTGAAAGGTTCAATGAGTGACAACAGATAAAATTTTCTTCAAGTTTGCAGACAATCCTTCATGGCCAAGACCGCGTTAGGGTGGGACAGGCCTGGATGCATTCTCGAACTGTAATGGAGAAAAATCATGGCACGAAGAAAGTCGAAAAATGACACCCCAGAAACCGATACCACCGCTTCGGTACTGGAACAAATAGAACCAGATATCCCGATGATGGGCCTTGGCCAAGTGATCGAGGAAGATATCCAACCCTGGGACGACGAAGCCCGGCTCGCGGAAGAAAAGATGGCGGGCGACATGGCCAAACTGCTGATGGAGCAGATCAAGACGCTCCCCCGCTCTTGGGCCGCCATGACACCCAATCAACAGTCGGACGTCTATTCAGTCGTGGCCGCAGGGTGCGCCAGTTTGGCCAGCCAGGCAATCGAGTTGATGGCATCACGGGGCCGCCGGATCATCAAAGGGGTTATGAAGCAGGTGACCATCAAGGACGAAATCCAGATGACGATCACATGCCAGAGGTCTCCGGAGGCTTGTGTCGCCATGGGCATGGCCTCGGCGGGTGGCGAGGTGGCGTTTCTGCTCCTGCACACCGAGGGATTCTTGCAACTGGGATCCCCCATGGAAACCGGCCCGATTCAGGGGGAATTGGATTTGGACGGGACGGATTGTCCGTTGCCTGAAGAATTGCCGGTCAGTATGCCACACTCTGAAGTTCTGCATGACGAGGAGTGCCTCCTGTGAACCTGATCGAACGAGGCGTCTACTTGGGCATGCCGCACGATGATTATCTCGCGGAACAATCCCTCTCCACCAGTGGCATCAAGGCGTTGCTGGCATCCCCATTGACCTACTGGACACGATTCTTTGGGCCAGATCGCGAGGATCACACAACCCCGGCCAAAGAACTCGGCAGGGCCATCCACAAAATGATCCTCGAAGGCAAAGGAGCCTTTTTCAACGAATTCATGGAGGCCCTCAAGCTGGAAGATTTTCCTGGTTGTTTGCAAGGGGTCAAGACACTCCAGGAAAGATGCGGGAGCCTCGGCCTGAAAAAATCCGGCACCTTGGAGGAGATGGCAGACCGCATTTTGGACGTGGATCCCAATGCCGTTCTATGGCCGGTCATCATGCGGAATTTTGATGCCATGGTTGCCAGAAACCGCAAGCAGGTCGTGAAAAATGAGGTTGTCGATCAATGCGAGCGCATCCTGAAAGCGGTTGAGGCAAACAAGGCGGTTCATGATGCATTCACCGGCGGCATCCCAGAAGTTTCGGTGTTTTGGACGAATGATGCTGGTATCCCGTTGAAGGCCCGTTTCGACTATCTGAAGCCGCAGGCGATTGTCGATCTGAAATCATTCAGTAATTCGATGGATGCGCCACTTGATGAAGCAATCGCAAAGGCGGTTATCAATCGCATGTATCACCTCCAGGCCCTTGTCTATCTGGATGCCTTTTCCCAAGCCAAAAGCCTGATCCGCGCTGGTTTGTTGTTTGGAGAGGGCGTCGAACCATTACGCGCCAGTCTGGACACTTTCGCTCAATCCAAACGACATCCACAGATGTTTTTCGTCTTTGCCGAGACAGGACCGGCCACCAACGTCGTGATCCGAGAAATCAAGGCGTCCACCCACCTTTCCAGGTCGGTGCTGTGGGACACGGCGCAGAAGAAGGTCAAACGCGCTTTGGATACCTGGAATTCGTTTATGGGGACTTTGGGGCCGGATCAGCCTTGGTACGACTGCCAACCAGCCAGAGCATTTTTTGACGAGGAATTTCCTCTTTACGGAATGGAGTAACAGACATGAGCAAACCTTTCACCATCGAACGGGCAGTTCGCAAGCAAATCCCCGGACTCTTCATGTTCTGGGGTCCATCAGCATCTGGCAAGACCTACTCCGCGTTGCGATTCGCGCGGGGTCTGGTTGGAGATGACGGCAAGATCTGCGTCATCGATACCGAGAATCGCCGTTCCCTGTTTTATGCCGGGGCCGTGGGTGGCCATTGGGATTTTGTGGATTTTCAACCCGATTTCACCACGCAGAGATATATCGAGGTGATCCGGCAGGTGGAACAGGCTGGTTATGACGCCATCCTGATCGACAGCTTTTCTCATGTCTGGCAGGGAGAAGGCGGGGTTTTGGACGAGGCGGACAAGAACAACGCCAACGGACTGGCCAAGTGGGCTAAACCGAAAATGGCGTTGAAACGTCTGGTCAATGTGGCCTTGCGCGCCAAGTGTCATGTCATTTTCTGTCTGCGATCCAAGATGGGCGTGGTGCAAACCGGATCGGGCCGTGACATGAAAATCCTCTCTTCCGGCTTGGCACCGATCATGGAGAAGGGCCTCATTTATGAAATGATGATTTCGATTCTTTTCGGCCCTGATCACAAGCCGATGTTTCAAAACCTGAGCGACCGGTTTTTTGTCGATCCCCATATCCCTGCCGTCAAGGCCCCGGCTGGACTGATCGAACTCATCAAACCGGGTGAACACGTCACCGAAGCCACTGGTGCTGCCGTCAAACAATGGCTGGACGGTGGTCAGCGTGACGTGTTGGATGAAGCCAGAAGGATTGCCTCCAGGGGGTCGGTTGTTTTCCGTGAACAATGGAAACTCTGGAGTCAAAGCGACCGGGAGCAACTCAGACCGTTCACGCAGGAATTCCAGACAATTGCCGCCAGAGCGGACGAGGAGATCGCCAGAGAGAACGATCCGCAAACCTGGGAGGAAGCCATCCCGGAAGAGGCTGGCCTTGAATCCGAGGACGCATCGGAAGACGCCCTGACCAGTGGGTTTGATACCGTTCCTGCCCAAGAACCGGAACAGCCCTCGGAATTCCAGTCCCCGGCAACAACGCAGGCCCCTGCCACCCAAACGACGCCCCCCTTGGCCACGACCGCCACCCCGGCGCATTTGTCACCGGTCCAGGCCATTGCCATACCACCTGCCACCCAAACGGCACAGTTCGCCCAACGTTCTGCGCCTGCCGCGCCACCCCCCGTGACGCCACCTCCACGGAGGGCCTCAGCACCACAGGCCAAGCCCAGCGCCCAACCCGCAGACTCCTCTGCCCCCAATCTGTTTTGATGGAGATCTGACCATGGAGACCCTGACCCTCTCGATTGAAAATTTTGGCGGCATCACGGCGGCCACTTTGAGTCTCTATCCCGGTTTGACTCTGGTGGCCGGGGCCAATGGCGCGAGCAAAACGACAATTCTGCGCGCCATCGCCGCATGTTCCAGGGCAGACACCGTGATCCCGATTGTGCGGGATGGCCGGGATGTCCTCCTGAAAAAGGATTCCGGCCTGCTGGTGCGTGGCAAATCCGGGTCGGCGACTCTGGCCGGAGCGCATGGCAGTCGTCGGGTGGTCTGGCCATCCAACGGGTCGAAAGGTACCGGACCTTTCGACCCCGTACCCTCCCGCATGGCGTTGGGGTTGATCGACTGGATGGCGACTCCCCAAGTGGACCGGCTCAGACTGATGATGGATGTAGCCACCCTGGATCCGACAATCACTACCGCGATCACCCGCGCGAACCTGGATCAGGCGGTGGCCGTTGAACAGCTTGATTCGGCGATTGTGGATTGGGCTTGGCAGGTCATCACCAACAATGGATTTGACGCCGCCCACGCCGAGGCATCCAAAGCCATGACGGAATCTACCGGTAGTTGGAAGGCCACGACTCACGAGGCATATGGTGAAGAAAAAGCCAAAATCTATCTGCCTCAAGGGTGGGAACCGGATTTGGCAACCGCCACCCAGGAGGGTCTCAAGCAGACCATCCATCTGGCAAGAACAGCGGTCGATCACGCCATTGCCAACCAGGCGATGGATGCCGCCGAAACCGTCCGGATAGGGACGCTTGCTGGCGCACCCATGCCGGACATGGCGGGGCTGGAAAAAGAGTTGGCAGCAGCGCATTCGTCGTATGCCTCGGAGATCGCCGACGCCCAACAGGCGTTGCTGAATCTCCAGCAGGAACCCCAGGCCATCATCGAAGCCAGAAATGCCATGGGTGTGGACACCCGGCGGGTCACCGATCTGCAAAATGAAATGGCGGCGATGCAATCCGGTGCGCCCAGGGTCAACGGTGCCTGTCCGTGGTGTGAGCAGCCCGTGTTCGTCACCGATGGCGGCCCAACTCACGGGCAAAATCGGTATCGCCTGAACAAACCGGCTGGCACCCAATTGGATCAGACGCGGGTCGACACGCTCAACAAGCAGATCGCCGCCCTGCGCCAGGGGATCGAGAAATCCAATGCCGTGGTTGTCGCCCACGTCAAGCATGTGGCTGACCGGAAGGGCGTCCTCCAAAACGACTTGAACCAGGATCTGGAGAACCGCCAGCGCGCCGTCAAATCGGTCGAGGCAAGAATCAACGCCGCCAAACGCCAGATGGCCGATATCACATCGGCCAAATCCCGACTCGCCGAGATCCAGGCCAAAAGCGGCGGCATCCCCGCAGAAAGACTTGCCACCTTGCGCCAGGAGTTGGCAAGGGCCGAAGCCAGATGGCGGGCATGGGACATCAAAGTCAACGCCGACCGTTATGCCGAGGACGCCCGGCAGTTCGGGGTGATCAAAAAAGTGACCGCACCAGGGGGCCTGCGCCAATCCAAGATGGATGGTGCCTTATCCGGTTTAAACGCCCGGTGCGCGGCACTCTCTGCCATCGCCCAGTGGGGGCCGGTCTCTCTGGAAGCGGACGGGGATCTCTTTTATGCGGGCCGCCCGCTCATCATTTGTTCCAGAGCCGAACAGTACCGGTGTCGTATTACCATCCAGGTGATGCTGGCCACCCTGGAGACCTCGCCGATCCTGCTCATCGATGACGCCGACGTTCTGGATGCAAACGGGCGCATGGGGTTGGTCAATATGCTGCGCTCTACGGGGATCAGCACCCTCATCGCCATGACCGCCAAACGGGACTATGCCGAGGCGGTGGCCACGCTGTTTGATTCCACACTGTGGGTGGAGGGCGGCATTGTCATCGATATTTCCCCCGCCATGCTCTCTGAACCCGATATCCCGCCGGAAGACCCGGCCTTGGCTGATTACAAGGCCCAATTGGCCGTCCACGATTTTCTTTACGAGATGGCCGACGACGGGGCCGCATACCAACGGGGAAAAACGCGGCACGAAAACATGATCGCCTTCGCCAAACTCAACGGCGACGAATACAAGCGGGCTTTCAACGTGGCGTTTCATGCAGCCTGTCTCCGGATCGATCCAATCGCCCCGGTTGCTCCGGTTTTCCCGGAAGTGATCTGATGGCGCGCCAGGCCATGCCATGGGAGGAATACAAATGATGATGCTCCCTGAATCCATAGCAGGTGCCGTTCAAGTCCTTTCTGTTTCAGGTGGCAAGGACTCGACCTCCATGTATTTGCAGGCGTTGGAACTTGACATCCCATTTCGGGCTGTGTTCGCCGACACCGGCAATGAACACGAGCTGACTTTGGAATATCTCCACGATCTGCCACGACTCACCGGAGGCCCGGCAATCGAGTGGGTCAAGGCGGATTTCGTGGACGCCTTCGCCAGAAAAAGAGTGACCGTCCAGACCAAATGGGTGCGGGAAAATTTGTTGCCCGACGCGAAAATCGCATCGACCCTCCAGGCCCTTGAGCCATCCGGTAGCCTCTTTCTGGATTGCTGCAAGGTTCATGGTCGCTTCCCCTCCACCAAGGCGAGATTTTGCACGTCAGAACTCAAGCACGAACCGATTTTTTATGGCGTTCATGAACCGCTCATGGCAGCCGGAAACATGGTCGTTTCATGGCAGGGGGTGCGCGCTGAGGAGTCATCACGTCGCGCCGCACTCCCGAAAATGGACTGGCCATCTCCGCACCTCTGCAATTATCGCCCGCTCTTGCGGTGGAGCTTGGCCGACGTCGTGGCGACCCACAAGCGGCATGGGATTGAACTGAACCCCCTCTACCAAATGGGGATGCATCGGGTGGGCTGTATGCCATGCATCCATTCCCGGAAGGATGAAATTCGTCGCATCGCCGAACTCTTCCCGGACCATATCCGCAAAATTGCCGAATGGGAAATCGCGGTCGGGTGTGCCGGGAAGAGACAGGTTCCGGTCTGTACATTTTTTGCGCAGGACACCACCCCACAAGGTCGGAGAACTCAAACGCCAGTCGGCATTCATGGCATCGTCGAGTGGGCACGATCCGGGCCGGGAGGAGATATCAACCAGACAACGATGGACCTTGAAATCAATCAGTGTTTGAGCGCGATGGGTGCGTGTGAGTGATGAACACATTGATCACGGTGATGGGCATGCAAGAAATTCAGGAGAAGGAGCATACGTTCCTCTTGGAGTATCGACGCACGGGGAATGCCAGCGAGGCGTACCGCACGGCGTTCGGGGATGAAGGATTGTCGAAACAGGCCATTTACGGGAAGGCTACAAGACTCCTGAAACGGCTTGGCACCCAAGAAGTAAACGTTCCAGTAAACGGGACACTCCATTTACCACCCTCGGTAAACGGTCTGGGAAACGCTGAAGGCCATTTACTGGGGGCGGTAAACGGCCCGGTAAACGGTCTGGTAAACGCCGAAGCCCATTTACCAGGGACGGTAAATGGCCCGGTAAACGGTCTGGTAAACGCCGAAGCCCATTTACCAGGGGCGGTAAACGGCCC